>CAYUJC010000038.1:0-15594 GCA_964444945.1 uncultured Desulfuromonas sp. | reverse complement strand
TATTTGAAACGGTTGGTGCGCGATTGGCACCGATGGCGGTGTGCGATGGTTGGGGCACGATTAAAATCAGCCATGGCGATATGCAAATGTAGGGGCGAAAAATCTTTCGCCCTTACGGTTATTTGAAACGGTTGGTGCGCGATTGGCACCGATGGCGGTGTGCGATGGTTGGGGATAAAACCAGCACCGTTGGTGGTGGGGTCGCCCATGTTCTTAATGCGTGCGGCTGACTACGTAATCGGCTACAGTTTCGAGCGCGTCTTTGGCTTCACCGGCATCAAATACCTGCAGATAGGTCTTCGCTCTCTCAACCAGGATGCTGGCGCGGGCCCTGGTATACCCGATCCCGTCGTAGTGATTGATAAGATTTACGACGCGCTCCAGGGCAGCTGGGGATACTTCATCCGCCTCTATAATCTCCTCTACCATAGCGCGCTCGGCAGCACTGCAATGGCGCAGCGTCTCTATAAGAGGCAGAGTCATCTTCCCTTCCTCCAGATCTTGCCCACAGGTTTTGCCAAACTCTGCCTCATCGGCCACATAGTCCAGAGCGTCGTCCATAAACTGGAAGGCTATCCCCAGATCGAGACCAAAATCATATAGCGCCTGTTCCTGCTCGGGGGTAATGCCCCCCAAAATGCCGCCACACTGGCACGCAGCCGCAATCAGGACTGCGGTCTTCTCGCGGACTACCTGCATATATTTTTCTTCGCTCAGGTCGAGGTCGCAGGTACTGATAAGCTGCAGTACCTCCCCTTCAGCCATTTTGGTGGTAGCGTCGGAAAGGGCCTGTAAAATCGGCAAGCTTCCCGCGCGTACCATGATGGAAAACGACTTGGCAAACAGGAAGTCTCCCACCAGCACGGAAGCCTCGTTACCCCAGACCCGATTGGCAGATTCTGCCCCGCGCCTGATCACCGCTGCATCCACCACATCATCATGCAGCAGGGTTGCGGTATGGATAAATTCCACCACGCTCGCTACCCCTATATGTTTATCCCCCTTGTAGCCGGCAAGCATCGCTGTCAGCAAGACCAGCATGGGGCGCATGCGCTTCCCCCCGCTGGCCAGAACATATTCACCCACCTTACGGATAAGGGGAACCTCAGAGTTCAGGTCGTGTCTGAACTGGCGCACAACCTCATTCATCTGAGGTTCGAGCATCTTCACTACATTTTCCATACGATTTGTCACCCGTAATGTGGTCTGCATCCGGAGATCTGAATAGGGGCAGGAGCAGCGCTGTTAATCTGAATCTGGCGAATGTCTACTGAAACGCTGGAAACTATGCTCCGCCAAGGATTACTTTTAAAACCTTGGCCTGAAACATATTCCGTCGCACTAGATAAAATTTGCTCTGAAATTTAGCAGAAACAAAAACAAAAGGCAACAAATGGCGTAACTAACCCTTCTTCAGAGGATAGATCCAAATACCTGGAATTACATAATTAATATATGGCAGTAGCAATTTTTCGTTATCGCCGTCCCACTACCAAATGCTGGTTTCGTCGCATACCCGTGCGCCACCGTTTCATGCTGCGGAAACGATGAGCATGCAATCTGCGAAAGAGTGTCATTTGCCCTCTCATTTCAGCCCGGAGAGGATGTCTGTTTGAAAAAAAAGAGGCCAGCGTCAGCCAGCACAGGTTGTGCCTATACAGCGCTACCAGTACAGGTTTGCTTTTTGCCCAAAAGTAAGCTATTTGAGTGCCATGAATGAATGGATCCAACAAACCCTGGCGCATCTCCCTACAGGACTCAGTTATTATCTGATACTTTGCGGAATCACCCTGGCAGAGGGGATACCGGTCGCAGGGCTGTTTATGCCAGGGAGTGTTCTGTGCATAACTGCGGGCGCGCTGGCATTCCACGGCCACGGGAACATCTATTATGTATGCATAGCCGCAGCCATCGGCGCCATCAGTGGTGACTGTATAAGCTATGTGTGCGGGGCGCGCTCAGGAGCATGGCTGGCGACGCGCGTGCAGGAGGGCAGGTTCGTCCGTTTCCTGCGCCGGGCGCAACTTTTTTTTGGAGCGCACGGAGGCAAAAGCCTGCTGCTGGCACGCTTTATGGGGCCGGTGCGCGGCTTTGTCCCTTTTGTCGCAGGCGGCGCCCGGATGCGGCTGGGGCCCTTTCTCTTTTACACCATCACAGGTGGCATATTCTGGGGGATCGCGCATCCACTGGTGGGCTACTTTGGCGGCAAAGCCCTTAAATTCAGCCACGTCTTCGACCATATCTCACCCGGCACTTTTGTGGTGCTGGGGTTGGGGGCCGCACTTTTACTCCTGCTATACTTCAAGCTGAGGGGGAAAAAACAATAATGAATCCACGAATAAACCCACAAACCCCCATAGGTACCGATCTTGCGCATGGTACAAACCGGCACAACCACAAGCACACGGTGCGTCTTCCGGCGGAATGGGAACCACAGGATGGCATCTTGCTGGCGTGGCCCTGCCCCGGTAGCGACTGGGCTCCGATCCTACCTGAAATTGAGGCGGTGCTTGTTGAAATTATCCGCCACACCATTGCGTTTGAAAAAGTAATTGTAGCGGCGCCCGAACCGCAGCACACCGCATCCATCCTTAAACAACAGGGGCTCAATTCTGCTGCCGTAAGATTGGTTGAAATTGACAACAATGATACCTGGGCGCGCGATTTTGGCCCTATCGGGGTGGAGATTAACGCAAAACTCCATCTGCTTGATTTTGGCTTTAACGGCTGGGGACTGAAGTTTCCGGCTGATCTGGATAATCAGATCAGCAGAAACCTGGCCGCCGCAAAGGCGTGGAAGGCCCCCTTACTGACGCAGGGGCTGATTCTGGAAGGGGGCAGCATTGAAGCGGACGGTAACGGCACCCTGCTCACCACCTCCGCCTGTCTGCTGAGTCCGAACCGCAACCCCCATTTGGATAAACCTGCGCTGGAAAACCACCTCAAAAAAACCCTCGGCGTTACCCAGATCCTGTGGCTTAATCACGGCGCCCTGGCCGGGGATGACACCGATGGGCATATTGACACCCTCGCGCGCCTGTGCCCGAACGACACCATGGCATATGTACGTTGCGATGACCCTGCGGATGAGCACTTTGAAACCATGCAGGCGCTGGAGCAGGAGCTGAAGGAGTTTAAAACCTTGCAGGGGCGCCGGTATAATCTGGTGGCCCTGCCCTGGCCGCAACCGGTATTCGACCGCGACCACCAGCGTCTGCCGGCGACCTACGCCAACTATCTGGTAATCAACGGCGCGGTGCTGGTTCCCACCTATGCGGATCCGGCCGATGCAGAGGCGCTGCGGATCATTGGCACCGTCTACCCCGGGCGTAAAATCATCGGCATTGACTGCAGCAGCGTTATCCTGCAGCACGGTTCACTCCACTGCCTTACCATGCAACTCCCCAAAGGAACGCTGGCATGAATAAATTAAAACTTGCACTGATTCAGCAGCAATGCGGCCCCGACAAAGAGGTAAATCTGCGCCACAGCCACGAACTCATCCGCGCGGCGGCCCGCAAAGGAGCCCGCCTGGTGGTGTTGATAGAGCTGCACAATGATCTCTATTTCTGTCAGCATCAGAACCCCGAATATTTCGATAAAGCCGAATCGATCCCCGGTGCCAGCACCGAACAGCTTGCGCAGATGGCGCGGGAAAATCAGGTGGTGCTGGTCACATCTCTATTTGAAAAACGTGCGCCGGGGCTGTACCACAACACGGGAGTGGTCTTTGAAACCGACGGCAGCATCGCCGGGATCTACCGGAAAATGCACATCCCCGACGATCCCGGTTATAATGAAAAGTACTATTTTACCCCCGGCGATCTCGGTTTCAATCCCATCCAGACCAGCGTCGGCACCCTGGGGGTTTTAATCTGCTGGGATCAATGGTACCCCGAAGCTGCACGCCTCATGGCCCTGGCCGGAGCCGAGATCCTCATCTACCCAACCGCTATCGGCTGGGACTGCGCCGACACTCCGGCTGAGCAACAGCGCCAACTGGAAGCCTGGATCACCATTCAGCGCAGCCACGCCGTAGCCAACGGCACTTATGTGGCAGCGGCAAATCGCATCGGCTTTGAGGCGGACCCAAGTGGGATAACGGCAGGAGCGCAATTCTGGGGCAACAGCTTTGTCGCGGGGCCACAAGGGGAGATAATCGCGCAGGCAGGCGCTGAAAAAGAGGAGGTCCTGTTGGCCGAAATCGACCTGCAGCGCGCAGAACAGGTGCGGCGTATCTGGCCGTTTTTGCGCGATCGACGCGTTGACGCATACGCAGAGCTGACGAAACGCTTCAGAGATGGCGGACTTTCTGACTCATAAGAGGGTAGAATCGCCACCTGCCAACTCAAAAATCGGGCCTAAGCTAATCATCACAGTGTCGCGCCCTCTCTCATACCCCTTCGATATCGGCAAAAGGCCCGGAAAGTTATCAACCATGTTATCCGGCTAGCAGCGCTGCAAATGTGGCGTCATACCGAGGTGCAATTTCACCCCAATTGTAGCGGTAGACTGGGTCCAGGTTGAAATCCAGCCAGGGGCGTGATCTGCAGATTTCGGCTAAGGCCGCAACGAAATCGGCGGAATCCTGATAGAAGCACATTGGGTAGCGCGCGGGGTCCACATGCTCCGGGTAGGCGAGGCGCTGAGGCAGGAGAGGAAAACAGCCGCAGTAGATGGCCTCGACCACACTTATGCCGAAAAAATCATGGATCGAGGTCACAGGCAGGATATCTGCGCGCCACAGCCACGCGGCATATTCAGCATAGGTTTCAACATAGCCCCAGTGGACAATCCGCTCCTGCAGGCGCGCCCGCGCCGTGGCGAAAATTGCGGGCTGTTGCCGGTACGCCTCCCCCAACACCGCCAGCTTAAAGTCAAACCCCTGCTCCTGCAGCACAAACAACGCGCTAAAAAACTCCTCGGGGTTCTTGTCATATTCCCAGCGGTGGTTCCACAGAATGAGAGGAATGGCGTCTTGTGCTGAATCTACACCTTCCGGGCGCGCACGCTCCAGGGCGTCGAGATCAAGCCCTAAGGGGAGGGTAATGCTTTTAGCGCCGATATGGGCAACGGTGTCAGCCTCACAATGGTCGGGGAAACTGTTAAGAAACGCCGGTAAGCGGGTCAGAAAATCACGCCGGTGATAGGTGGAATTAAAACACACCAGTTCTGCCGCCAGAGCCGAAGTGTAATTAATAAAACAGTAATGGGCGTCGCGCTGCCGGGCGGGGTCGGTGTCGCCCGGAGACCACGGATAACTGAGCTGGTTCTCGTGAAAATAGAGTGCACACGGCAGCCCCGCCGTCAGGTCTCGGGTCAGAGCCAGGAAGGTGGTAAGATCGAGCATATCGGTGGCCAGCAGCAGATCGGGGCTGAAATCGCGTGCGCGAAACTGACGCGCCAGACTCACTGCCCCCCCGTGCATCCGCCATTTCCAGTATTTTCCCTCCAGGCTGAAGATCTCTACCGTGTGGCGGCTGTGGGTCGCATATCCGTTGGCCCAGCTCGCATGGGATCCGGTCATGAAGGGTTCGAGAAGGGCTATCTTCACGCTGTACCCCCTTCGTTGCACGTTTGGTCATCCATTTTCAGCTGGCGCATTTTCCTGTTCTCTGCCCTCGAAAATTCACCTGAACCAGATAAAAAGGCCGCTCCCGAAGAAGCGGCCTTTTTTACTTATGCCTGCTCTGGTTTAGATGTCACAGCGTTTGTACACTGCGTCAAACTCACCAAGTTCATCAAACTGCAGGTATTCGTAGACCTCGTCCTTATGCGGCGCTACCTTCTCTTTGTACGCAGCGAGGTACTCTGCCGGAGTCGGCAGCTCACCTTTGAGCGCGGTTACCGCAGCGAGCTCAGCGCTGCCGAGGTATACCTGCGCACCATCGCCGATACGGTCATCGAAGTTACGCGTGGAGGTGGAGAACATATTCACTCCGTCGGGGACCCGTGCCTGATTCCCCATGCACAGAGAACATCCCGGGGTTTCAATGCGCGCGCCAACCTGGTTGAAGATAGCGAAATACGCCTCATCCTTGAGCTTGGCCTGATCCATACGGGTCGGCGGGGTGATCCAGATACGCACATCCGGATTGAACTTATTCCCTTCCCAGATTTTGGCGGCAGCACGGAAGTGGCCGATATTGGTCATGCAGGAACCGATGAAGACATCCTGAATCTTGGTGCCTTGAACTTCAGACAGCGGCTTTACATCATCCGGGTCGTTGGGGCATGCCAGAATCGGCTCGGTGATATCGGCGAGGTCAATCTCCAACACCTCAGCATATTCGGCATTACTATCAGCGCGCAGCAGCTTGGGATCCTTGAGCCATTCTTTGACTGCAGCGATGCGCTTGCGCAGGGTCTCAGCGTCCTGATATCCATCCTTGATCATGCTCTCCATCAGGGAGATATTTGAACGCAGATACTTGCATACAGATTCTTCCGAGAGCTGGATGCAGCCCGCAGCGGCGCTCCGCTCGGCAGCGGCGTCGGTGAGCTCGAAGGCCTGCTCTACAGAAAGCTCCGGCAATCCTTCCATCTCCAGAATACGCCCATTGAATACGTTGACCTTGTTTTTCTTGGGTACAGTCAGCAGCCCCTTCTTAATAGCATGGTAGGGGATGGCGTTAACCACGTCGCGCAAGGTGATTCCTTCGTTGAGCTTCCCCTTGAAGCGCACCAGTACTGATTCAGGCATATCCAGCGGCATGAAGCCCAGGGCGCCGGCAAAGGCAATCAGGCCGGAACCAGCTGGAAAGCTGATGCCGATGGGGAAGCGGGTATGAGAGTCACCCCCGGTTCCGACGGTATCCGGCAGGAGCAGGCGGTTCAGCCAGCTGTGAATAACTCCGTCGCCAGGGCGCAACGCCACGCCACCGCGCTCAGAGATAAATTGCGGCAGGGTGTTATGCATTTTCACGTCAGAGGGCTTCGGATACGCGGCGGTATGGCAGAATGACTGCATGAACAGCGGCGCCTGGAACTTCAGACATGCCAGTTCCTTGATTTCATCGGCAGTCATGGGGCCGGTGGTGTCCTGCGACCCAACGGTGGTCATCTTGGGCTCACAGGCGGAGCCAGGCATAACCCCTGCAACACCACAGGCCTTGCCAACCATTTTTTGCGCCAGGCTGAAGCCCTGTCCCGGTTTCGGCTTTGGATTGTGGGGTTCGATAAACATGGTGGGAGCCGGCTTCCCCAGCGCCTTGCACGCACGCTCGGTGAGCTTGCGTCCGATAATCAGCGGGGTACGCCCTCCGGCGCGGTATTCATCGCGCACGGTAAGTGGAGAGATATCAAAGGTGGCGAGCTCTGTACCGTTGGCGTCAGTCACCTTGCCCTCTTTGGTGTTGATGGTGATGAGATCCCCGTGGTTGAACTTGGAAACATCCATCCGCAGGGGCAGAGCGCCGGAATCCTGCGCGGTGTTGAAGAAAATAGGTGCGATAACCTCACCAATGATAACCCCGGCGCGGCGTTTGTTGGGTACCGCAGGGATATCTTCGCCGATATGCCACAGCACCGAGTTACATGCTGACTTACGGGATGAACCAGTGCCGACAACATCGCCGACAAACGCTACTTTATTGCCCTCGGCGCGCCACTTGGCGATCTCTTCGACACCACCGGGGAAGCGGGTTTTCCCCATAGCCAGGGCGTGCAGCGGAATATCCGGGCGGCTCCAGGCATCACCTGCGGGGGAGAAGTCATCGGTGTTGATTTCACCGTCAACCTTGAACACCTTGACCGTTACGGTCGCGGGGAACTCAGGCTTGGAGGTAAACCAATCCGCCGCAGCCCAGGATTCAACCACCTTCTTGGCCGCTGCGTTGCTTTTGGAGAGTTCAAACACATCATCAAACGCATCATAGATCATCACCATGGATGACAGCGCCTTGGCGGCCTCATCCTTGAGTTCTGCATCCTTCAGAGCGTCGATGAGATGCTGGACATTATACCCGCCCATCATAGTGCCGAGGATGGTAACAGCCTCAACCCGACTGATCAGGGGGGAACTTACCTCTTTGCCGATTATTTTGCCCAGAAATTCAGCCTTTACTTCAGCTGCAGGATCCACACCCGGAGAGATGCGTTGGGTGAACAGGTGCAAGAGGAGATCCTCTTTGCCTGCAGGGGGAGATTGCAGCAGGCTGCACAACGATTTGGTCTGTTCCGGATTCAGAGGCAGCGCGGGAATCCCCTGCGCGTTTCTCTCTTCCTGGTGTTGCAGATAAGCTTCAAGCATACGGTTGTTCCTCCTTCATGGGTTGCGGTCTTAGCAAGACGACGCCAGCTTCCGAACAGGATAAGTACATATCCTTTGGGTGCATTCGAGGTTGATTGCCCCCGTTTGCATTCGCAGTGAAGCCGAGCCTACATTAGAATTGTGCAAACATTTATACTTAATCCGTACACTGTATACAATTTATGGCGCCAATGTCAACATAGAACTGTGCGCACCGGGGCAGCATTTTACCTCTGGTGCACATAATTAAATCTTCTGTGTAATCGGAAAGTTACACTATATGCACCCTGTCTGGCACTCTACTTTTTGAGCTCCAGTTCTTCCCAGCGCGCGTAGTTGCGCTCCAGGAGTGCCTCAATTTCGGTGAACTCGCGCCCGGCGTTGGCAATTTCAGTACTTTCGGCGGCGGCTGAGTTGCTCAATAACTGCATTAAGCGCTCTTTTTCCTGTTCCAGCGTGTCTATTTCCCCCTCAAGGGCTTCAAGCTCGCGTTTCTCTTTATAACTAAGCCCTTTTCTCTGCCCTTTCTCCTGCTTGTCCTTCAATGTATCCGCGACATGTTTCTGCCCGCGAGCGTGCTTAGTTTCGCCCTGACTTTCAAGGGTGGCAGCTGCCTGGCCCAGGCGTTTCTGCACCAGCATATCGCTGAAGTTGCCGGCGTATTCAACCACGGTGCCGTCTTCAAAACTGAAGATGGTGGTTGCGACCCGGTCGAGAAGGTAGCGGTCGTGAGTAACCAGCAGAACACAGCCCGAATAATCAACCAGGGCCTGCTCCAGCACCTGAAGCGTGGGAATATCGAGATCGTTGGTGGGCTCATCCAGAATCAGCAGATTGGCTCCCTGCAGCATCAGCAACGCCAGGAGCAGGCGGGCGCGTTCCCCCCCTGACAGCACCGAGACCAGCTTGCGCTGTTCAAACGAGCTGAACAGAAATTCTTCGAGATAGCCGCTTTTATGCCGCTTTTTCCCGTTGACCTCAACCCACTGCCCGGGGCCGAGCACTTCGGCCACTTTTAGTTCCGGGTCAAGGCCGCTGCGCTGCTGGTCGATGTAGCCGATGCGGGTTTTGCGCCCGAGGATCACTTCACCCGCGGCGGGGATGCGCTGCCCCATGATGGTTTTCAGCAGCGTCGACTTCCCGCATCCATTGGGGCCAAGGATTCCGACACGTTCACCGGTGCGCAGAATAAACGAGATCTTTTCTGCCAGGATGGTGGTGTCAGCCTTCAGGGTCAGATCTTTGAGCTCAAGAATGACTCCCCCTGTTTGTGTCGCGGGAGCAAAGTCAAGACTCACATCGCGCGTGCGGGTCGTATCTACCCGCTCCTGCAGATCCTTGACCCGCTCTTTGCGCGCTTTCTGTTTGGTGCTGCGGGCCTTGGCGCCACGTTTGAGCCAGGCCTCCTCGCGGCGTAGAACATTGAGAATTCTGCTCTGCTGCGCCTCTTTGTGCTCCAACTGGAGTTGTTTCTGCGCCAGATATTCTGTGTAGTTACCGGTGTAGGTGTAGAGCTGAGCGTCTTCAATCTCGAACATCCGCCCCACCACCCGATCGAGAAAGTAGCGGTCATGGGTAACCAGAATCAGGGCGCCGGGATACTCAATAAGTTCCTCCTCCAGCCACTGCACCGTTTGCGCATCCAGATGGTTGGTGGGCTCATCGAGCAGAAGAAGGTCGGGCCTTACCAGCAGGACCTGAGCCAGCGCCACCCGTTTCTGTTCGCCGCCGGATAAATCGTGCGCGCGTGCATCCAGCTGCTCGATGCCGAGTTTGTGGCACAGGCTGTCGATCCGATGTTCAACCTCCCAGCCGCCATGCAGATCAAGCCAGCCCTGCAGTTCCTGCTGTTCCTGCAACAGCCGCCCCATGTTGACGGTGTCGGCGTGTTCGAGTTCGGTCCCTATCTGGGCAAACCGTTGCTGGCGCGTGTACACTTCTTCCAGGGGTTGGCGCAGCAGTTCGCGTACCGTCAGGTTGCACGCAAAATCGGCCTCCTGGGCCAGATATTCAACCTGTGCGCCTCTGGCGTAATTGATGTATCCAGCGTCAGCCTCCTCCATCCCGGCTATTATTTTAAGCAGGGTGGATTTGCCGCAGCCATTGCGCCCGATAAGCCCAACCTTCTCCCCCTCACCCACGGTAAAGCTGACACTATCAAACAGCTGTAGCGCCGCGTAATGTTTCTGAATGGAGAAGATATCTACGATATTCACAAATATGTCCTTATAATTAACAAGCATAATGGGGTATATTTTACCGCGTGCGAACCAAACCGGTCCAAGCGGTTGACCTTTATTCAGCATCTAAACTAGAATCTGTGGCCAGCAGGTGAGACATTTCCACTTCTAAATGTATCGAGCATCGGATTATGCATGCCAAAGGGCACAAATACAACTATAGGGCAAAAAATCACCTCTCTGGTGATGGCCACCAGCACGGCAGTGCTGTTGCTGTTTCTAATCAGCGCTGTTTTGATTCAAACAGCCTATTTTCACACCAGTATCAATGACAAACTCCTGTCTCTGGCCCATGTCGTCGGGCTCAACAGCAAAGAAGCCCTGAGCTACAAAAAAAAATGGGAATCCCAGAAAATCCTCAAAACCCTCGCAGTAGAACCCTCCATCGAAGTCGCATCGATCTTTGATCGGAACAATGAGGTGGTCGCCCACTATCTGAACAGTGCACAATCGAGCTTTGCGGCGGAACTGAAAAACCCCGGCTTTCGCCACGAGCTGCTGTTAAAAGCAGTAAATACAGGGGAGGATGTCTTACACCAGAGTTTTTCGCACATTACCGTTTACTCCCCCATCATCCACGCCGGAGAGCACCTCGGGTGCGTTTTTATCCAAACCAACAACAACGCGCTGGTGCAGAACCTCCTGTGGTTCCTCGTAGTCGGCATGCTTATTCTGGGGGTGGCGCTGGCGCTGGCATACCTGCTCGCCACCCGCTTGCAAAAGCAGATAACGGTGCCCCTGCAGAGCCTGACCAGCCATATGAGTGCAATTATTCAGGGGAAGCAAGATGCCGCTCAACCTGAAGTAGGCACAACGCAGATAGAAGAAATAGACCTGTTGATCGATAATTTCACCACCATGCTGCAGCAGATCCACGCCCACCAACAGGCGCTGGAGAACTACAGTATCGATCTGGAGAGACAGGTTAAAGAGCGGACCCACGCGCTCGAAAACAGCAAACAGCAACTTGAACAGACCATCTCCGACCTGCGCCAGGCCAGGGAGAAAGCCCTCATGGCCAGCGCAGCTAAATCCCGTTTTCTGGCAAATATCAGTCATGAAATCAGAACACCGATGATCGGCGTGCTCGGGATGGCTGAATTGCTCCAGAAACACCCGCTACCGCCAAAACAGATGGAACTGGTCAACACCATATACACCTCAGGCGAAACCCTTCTGACGCTGCTGAATGATCTCCTCGATATTTCCAAAATCGAAGCTGGCAAGCTTGAACTCGACCCCGCCCCCTTCTGTGTCCTGGAGACTGTCGACACCGCCGTTGCAGTGTTGGCCCATAGCGCTCTTAACAAAGGGCTCGATATTACGGTAGCGGTTGCCCCCGACACACCGCTCGAACTCTATGGGGATGCGGTGCTGTTGCGCCAGATCATCCTTAATCTGGTCTCAAACGCGATCAAATTCACCCATACCGGCAGTATCACGGTAGCACTGCGGGTGGCCCAGAAAGCGGAGGCGTTCTATCATATGCGTCTTGACGTTCAGGACACCGGTATAGGGATAAGCGCCGAGGCCAGGAACAGAGTCTTTGAACCTTTCAAACAGGCCGACAGCTCCACTTCGCGCCAGTACGGCGGCACCGGGCTGGGGTTGGCCATTGTCAAACAGCTGTGCGAACTGATGCAGGGCAGTGTCCACATTGCAGACAACAAGCCCCGCGGTACGGTTTTTTCCCTTGTAATCCCATTCAAGACCACCTCGGCAACGACAACCCTGCAGGAGCACTGGCTCAACTGCGGCGCAAACCTGTACACCCTCACTGCGGTCCTGATTGTCAGCCCCAATCCGGCGCGGCTCGAGGTTTTATCCAACCTCTTCAGAGCGTATGCACTCAGCCCCGTAATATTCGACGGGGCTGAGGCGGTAAAAACATTCATGGTAAAAAATAGCGCGCGCATGCAGGGGCAGATACTGATATGTCTGGACCACGCGATCCAGCCGGATTGCATGCATCTGGCGCAGGAATTAAAGTCCACCCTCCCTGCGAACCTAACCCTGGCTGTTGTCTACATAGCCCCCAGCACCCATATTTTACGTGAAAAAGAATCCAAACCCCACGGTGTGGATCTGTTTATCGCTAAGCCCTTCAAGGCTCTGAATCTGGCCACTCAGATGGCCGCAGCACTGGCACAAGGGGACAACGCCGCACCACCAACGCCACCTGCACAAAACACACCTCCACCAGCACCTCCGGGGGAAAAACAGGGGGGAAGCAGCACCCGCAGCGCGGGGCACATCCTCCTGGCGGAAGACCACTACACCAACCAGAGGCTGATACGCCTGATCCTGGAACGGGCCGGATTCACCCTTTCCTGTGCCGATGACGGACTCGGCGCCCTGCACCTGGCCGAGACAGAGCAATTCGACCTCATCCTGATGGATTGTCAGATGCCGCAAATGGATGGATACGCTGCAACCCGTGAACTGCGCCGCCGCGGACTCACCCTCCCCATCATAGCAATGACCGCACACATATACAGCGAGGATGCCCAATGGTGGAAAGACGCAGGGATGGATGCTTATCTGTCCAAGCCTTTTAAACAGCACCAGCTACTGGATATCGTGACACGATTTCTGGCTGAATCCGGGGATGCTCCAAGCGCATGAAAACTGCTCACGTGAAAAATCTTCGCCTTGCCCACATCGGCCTGGGCATATGCTACCTGTTGGTGCTGTCCGGGCTGCTCCTGCTGCTTCATTCATTGCAGCAAAGGCGCCCGCAGGTTGAAATGTTCGCGGCCAATTATGCCGCCAACATTTTCGAGGTGCGGGGGAAAAATCTGTCTCCGGACACCCGCCTTACCCTCATCCATGATGATGAGCGCTGCAGCGCTGTGGTGACCACAAAATTCATGTGGGAACGGGTATTTGACGTAAAGGTGGCACCGCAGGGCGATGAACAGATGGAGCATCCGCTGGCCTGGGCTCTGTGCCGCAATATCGGTTTGGTGGCGCTGGATATCCGCAACCCGAAGCAGCCGGAAATCATCCACACAATCCACATCGACAAATTTTTATGGCGGCTTGAAATCCAGGGGGATAAGGCCTACATAGCCTGTGGCAAGGAGGGGATCGTTATCTGCGACATCTCCTCGGTAGCCGAGGCCAGAGTCGTGGCCAACATCACCCTGCCCCTCCTCGCTACCGACGTCAGCGTAAGCCCGCACGCTCTGTATGTCAGCAACGGCAAATACGGCATCAGTGTAATCGACCCCGCCTCCGGGGAGATCATAGAACACCTGAACCTCCCGGGAGATACCCTGCGCGTTGCCTACCGCGACGCAAAGCTGTTCGCCCTCGGGCACCATGCCGGCAGAGGGTTTTTACGCATCTACTCTGTGCCCGCGGGAGCGCAGACCCAATTGCACGATACCCTTGAATTTGACGGGAGCCCCCGCGATTATCTCTTCTGGGAGGACCCCACGGATGGCGCCAGGAAGGATGCCCCAAATTACTCCATATATCTGGCGAACGGGAGCGGTGGGGTTGGCATAGTTAAAATAGCTCCAGATGGTTCCGCCACCTTCAAGGGGACCATCCGCACCCCTTTCAGAAGCAGCAGGCTTGTGCGCTATGGCGACAAAATGGTGGCTTTCGACAAAACCGGCAATATAACAATCTACACCCCCGGGGCTGATGACATCTTTGAACCAGAGTCGAGCATGCACACCTGCAGCCTAATATTCGGTGCCGCCATTTTGGGAGATTACGCAATCATCGCCGCCAGTGAAAAAGGGATCGCCATTGTTGATTTACGTGCAGGTAAAAAACCTGGCGCAGAACTCAAGGCTACCCTGCCATCGTTGCATGACCACGCCACATGGAAGGTCACCGAACATGGGATAGTGGTGCGCCATGCCAAAAAAATACAGTACTTCAAGTATCTGTCTATCGCTGGGATCTCTACCCCCAAGCTGGATCTTACCGGGGTAATCCGCCTCCCCTCGCCTGAGTTTTCCAACGCCTACACCGTGGCTGATTCCGCAACAGGCACATGGATATATGCCGTTGTGAAAGGATCGGGATTGCACGTTATCCGCATTGGTGCAGACGACACCCTGGAGCAGAAGGGAGTTATCGCGCTGCCCGCCGGTGGAAAAATCAAGGTGAATTCGTGCGTAACCCACGCGGATAAACTATACCTGTGCAGCGCCGACGGGCTGCTGGTTTTTGATATAAGTTCCCCCGAAACCCCACTGCTTTTGACCACAGAATATATGGGGCAAAACATCTTGAACATCACTTTTGGCGCACAGCATGCCTACATTTCAAGTGCGGGCGCAGGGGTGCAGATTTGCCCCATCATGCCAGACAGCACCCTTGGTGCGGCTGTAACCATTGATCTGCCTGAACATTTAATCTCCGGCAAGAAAAGCCTCGATACAACTTTAGCCGCTGGGGTTTTATATATAGCCAGCGGGTATCGGGGCATTCTGAGCGTTGACGTCAGGGATCCACAGCATCCGCTCATTCTCGATTCTATGGAGTTGGAGGGATACTGCTCCAAGGTGAAATCAGGGAACGGATTGCTCGCCGCCCGAACTTCAGATGCGGTCTATCTGCTGGATACCCGCAACCCGAAGCGGATGAGAACACTGTGCAGACTTGCAAATATGCAGGATTTTCACATCGACATAAAAAACAATAAACTGCTGCAACTTCGCACTACCGGGATAACCAGCATCCCGTTGCCACTTACCCTGAAGCCCGCATCCGCCACCCCTACCAGGCTTGAATTTCATCTGCCTGCACAGATGCAACAAGGACGCTATAACATATTCATCAATCTTGATGGCATCCACAGCGAACTCGTCGGCAGCACAACCTGCACCCAGAACGGAGCGCAGCGTTCTGAATGTACGTTCATCCCGACCAAAACATGACTTCCAGCCCAAGCAAAAGCACCCATTTCCATAGGTTAGAGGTCAAGTGGGGGAAACGGCGGGCACAGAATGGGCACAGATTGAGTACAGGTTGGGCACAAACGCAAAAAAGGGGCAGCCTGTATATCGGCTAACCCCTTGAATTTGTTGGTGCGCAATGCAGGATTCGAACCTGCGACCTCTAGCTCCGGAGGCTAGCGCT
>CAYUJC010000037.1:0-24489 GCA_964444945.1 uncultured Desulfuromonas sp. | reverse complement strand
CCGCGAGCTCCTCGGAGGTTGCAACGAACTGCACCGCATTAGCCGTGTTTTGCTGTGTAACCGCATCAATCTGCTCAAGACCGATACTGATCTGCGAAATCCCCTTGGTCTGCTCGTCCGATGCGAATGCGATCTCTCCAACAAGATCAGAGACTCTGGTTATCCCGCTGACGATTCCGTCAAGCGCTTCCGCGGTACTTTCTGCGATCTGGGTCCCATTTTCCGCCTTCTGAATGGCACTTTCTATCATTGCGGTGGTCTCATTCGCAGCTTTTGCGCTGCGCGCCGCCAAGTTGCGTACCTCTTCAGCCACAACCGCAAAGCCTTTACCTTGTTGCCCGGCCCGTGCGGCTTCGACAGCCGCATTCAGGGCAAGAAGGTTGGTCTGAAATGCGATCTCATCGATAACCTTGATAATGCGCGAGATATTCTGCGCTGATTCATTTATCTCCCCCATGGCTCCAACCATTTCCTGCATCTGCGCGTTTCCATGTGCAGCGGCTTTGCATGCATCAGCCGAAAGGCTGTTGGCCTGGATAGCGTGCTCGGCATTCTGTTGGGTGCGTGAGGCCATTTCATTCATGGAACTATTGATCTCTTCAAGTGAACTGGCCTGCTGTGTTGCCGCTTCCGACAGAGACTGACTTGTATCGGAGACCTGGTCTGAGCCGGAGGCGATCTGATCTGCCGACAGCTGCACATGTCCCATGCTTTCATTAAGAGCATGATTGGCCTGCGCAAGGGGTTCGCGGATAAGCCCTTTGGCTGCAAAAGTGAAATCTCCCGCCGCCAGCTTCTCAAAGGCGGTGAGAATTTCAAATTGCAGATTGTCCGCAAAGGCATTCATCGCTGCAGCAAGACGTCCCGCCTCGTCATTACTTTTGTACTGAATACGTTTGCCTAAATCCCCCTGCGCCAGCGCTTCAATCATGGCTACATTCTCTTCGAGGGGGCGGGTGACGCGTTTAAGCATAAAGGTTGCGATGAGAGCACCGCAGACCATAAGACCTGTCAGCACTGCTGCCGAACTTTTCCCCAAAATCGAGGCTAATTCTGCATCGGCTTTATCCAGCGACTGAATAACTTCAAAGGCGCCGTGAATCTCCCCAACGCGCCAGTTTTCCATCTTTACCCCGGTAGGATCGAGACCTTTACTGTTTCCCCACAGGCGCTCGGATGTGCGCGGATCGCCATGGCAGAGCATGCAGGTTTCAGACAAAACAACAGGGCGAAAATATCTGACGGCATTGAGCTTTTTATCAATTTCATAGTACTCTTTCAGCCCCTCGCTCTTCATGGTTTTAAGGGCGCGCGCTTCTACTACATCGGGGGTATTACTAGCCTTTCGTGGCTCAAACTTGGGCACCCGGAACTCGTAATTACCCTCTTGCGCCTTTCGCATGGCTGCATGCCAGGCTGAAACCACCGGCACCGACATAACCACTTGTTCCATCTGTCCGGCATCTGCAAAATTTCTGAGCATGGCAGGGCTGAATACCCCCATTTCATACAGTTCTTCCATCCCCTGGCGGGTCGATTCAACTGTGAGGGTGATAGAGCGTGCTTTTTCTACAAAGGTTTGCACCGTTTTGTTTCTGGCCTGGACCGTGTAGGCTCCGAACAGCACCCCCAGCAAAAGGGCAGGCAATAACACCCCTACAGCTATCACCTTGACCTTCAACGACATGTTTTTCATGTACCGAATCTCCCGCGATGTTGGATTGTGATCAGATGTTTACGCAACACTGAGCAGTCTGAATTCAGACTGCAACGCATCCCCGAACATCTCCGGTTTCTTCAATTGTCAGGCGCCGGGTGCGTAATTAACATCAAATAACTAATGATACTAGCACCGGCGAAAGAACCGCTCAAGCCAAAACATAGTGATCTATCCAGGACCACGGCTGGGTCTACGGGGGAAACCCTGCCTCTTTCGCTTCTCCGGGCAGACGCACCATGTGTGCCGTAACCCCCAGCCCGATTAGCCCCAGCAGAAGATGGAGCCACCAGCTTTTGTCTCTCAATAAAAAACTCGACCCGCCGAGGGAGATCCACAGCACCGTTATAGTGACAATCTTTGCGCGCAATGGCATGCCCCCACCATCCAGATATACGCGCACAATCGGTCCAAGGTGCTTATGGTTAAGGAGCCAGAAATGAAAGCGCTCACTACTGCGGGCAAAACATGCAACAGCGAGTAACAGCAGGGGCACTGTGGGCAGCAGCGGCAGGAACATCCCGATTACACCCAGGGCGGTGCTGAGCATTCCACAGACGATAAGGACTCCGCGCCACACCTATGCCACGCTGGCAGCCATGTTGCGCTCAACCTGCTTTGGGTCCTGCAGCAGGGCAGCATTAAGTTCCCGTGACATCTTGTCCGGGAACAGTTCGTCTTCGCCTTCACCCAAGCCCATAACGATGGCACGCGCCACCTCTTGCGGCTGGGCTTTGTCTGAGTCATCCCCGGCAGTCATGCGAGTATCGACCGGGCCGGGGTACACCCCGATGACGCGAATGTTCTGGCTGACCAGGTGAGCCCGCAATCCTTGAGTAAGGGAGTGTTGTGCGGCTTTGGAAGCGCTGTAGGTACCGATAACAGGTAAATTGACCTTCCCGAGAATGGAGATGACATTGACCAAAAGTGCCACGTCGCTGCCGGCGTTACGTGCCAACACCGGCGCAAACGCGCGACACATGGCAAGGGTGCCGAAGTAATTAACCTCCATCTCGGTACGTGCACTCTCCAGCGCGGTTGGCGCCAGGAACTCTGTGTGCAGGCTGGCCCCTGCATTATTGATCAGCACATTGACATCTGCGCACTCAAGCGCTGCTGCCGTCACGCTGGCTGCAGAGGTGATATCTAATTGCAGCGCCTGCACGCGCCCCGCGCCCCGCTGCCCGACATTCTCACATATCCGTTGTCCCTCTTTTATGTCACGCGCAGCTGCATACACCTTAGCCGCCCCCTGCGCCAGGAGTTCATCCACCAAAGCGGCGCCGATACCGCCGTTAGCGCCACTGATCAATACTGTTGCATCTTTTATTTTCACGTCACAGTCTCCTTTTATTTGTTTTTAAGGGTTAGATGTGTAGACAACTCTTCCCGCGCGCGGTACGGAGCCGCACCGGGTTTCAGGGTTGATTTGGGTTCGGGAGTGTTTGAACAAAGAAGTTTGCGGCAGGCATTTCGCTATTGTTGCACATGATGCTTTTTCATAAGGTCATAAAATGTAGGGCGGCTGACGCCAAGATGTTCCGAGGCTTTAGCTATATTCCCGGCATAGCTTTTTAAAGAATCGACCAGCATTTCACGCTCCAGACGATCGCGCGCCTGCTTCAGTGTCATTTTATCGGTTGGGAAAGTGACTGCAGCCTGTTCTTCGGACTCGAAGCCTAAATCTATCGGCTCCAGAAATGCACCCTCAGCCATCAAAATAGCGCGCTTTATCTTGTTTTCCAATTCGCGCACATTCCCTGGCCAGGCATATGTGCGTAACGCATGCTCTGCTGCGGGACTGAGGCCTCTGATTTTTTTCCCAAATTCAGTTATGTAACGATTGAGAAAAAAGTTGGCCAGCAGGCAGATGTCTTCCCCCCGTTCACGCAAAGGGGGTAATTCAAGGGTGATAACTCCGATGCGGTAGTAGAGATCTTCGCGAAAGTCTCCTGCCTGGATAGCCGCATCTATATCCACATTGGTAGCTGCAACAATGCGGGCATCAATCTCAAGCATTTCACGTCCACCGACACGCTGCATGGTCTTATCCTGTAAAAAGCGCAGCATTTTCACCTGCAACGGCTGGGGCAATTCTCCAATCTCATCCAGAAACAGGGTTCCTCCTTCGGCGAACTCCACCTTCCCGCGAACCTGCCCCAACGCTCCGGTAAAGGCTCCTTTCTCGTGCCCAAAGAGCTCGGCCTCCAGCAGATTTTCCGGGATGGCTCCACAATTTATGGGGATCATGGGGCCATCCTTGCGTAAACTCTGCGCATGAATGGCGCGCGCCACGAGCTCTTTGCCGGTACCATTTTCGCCTAATACCAGCACAGGGATATCTGCTGAGGCGATCTTGCGAATGGTGCTGAACACCTCTTCCATCTGGGAGCACTGTCCGAGGATGCCATGCATCCCCCCTTCATATCCCTTTGATTGCGCCTGCAGCTGACGATTATCCGCCTCCAACTGCGCCAGATGAAAGGCCCGCTCCAGAATAACCTTGAGCTCCGCCAGTTCAATGGGCTTGCGGTAGAAATCATACGCGCCGAGCTGCACCGCTTTAAGGGCATTGCCATGATCTTCATTACCGGAGAGGACAACAACTTTGGTGGCGGGGTATTGCTGTAGAATCTGCTCCAGACAGCGCAGCCCTTCCGTTGCACCATCGACATCGGGGGGCAGGCCGAGATCCAGGGTTAAAACCCTGGGGGTATGTTTCGCGAACAACTTCATCGCTTCAGCAACATTCTGGGCCAGCAACACTTCATAGTGTTTACTCAGCCCCCACTTAAGCTGCTTGCAGATCTCCGGACTGTCATCAACGATAAGTAATTTCTGCACAGATTCCCTCATCTTCATCATCGCACCTGGCGCAGCAGCTCCGGCGCCTTTCAGGATCAGCTCAAATCAGGACTCCAGTGGAAGCCACAGGGTAAAGGTGGTTCCCAGGCCGGGTTCACTTTGCACCTCTATATGTCCGCCATGTCCCTCTATGATCTGGCGGCACTGGTACAAACCGATCCCCATCCCTTTTTGTTTAGTTGTCTCAAAGGGCTTGAACAATCTGGTGCGGATAAATTCTGCACTCATCCCCACCCCAGAGTCAATAACCCGGATAAAAGCTCCGTTGTTCTGCCCCACCTCGATACAAATACGCTGCCCTTCCACAGAAGCTTCAGCGGCATTATGCGTCAAGTTAAGGAGAACTTTTTGTAATTCTGCCACATCCACAGCAACCGGCACCGGCTCCCCGGTCACCTCAAGCCCCAAGTGCCCCGACATATGCGCAGCAGTCTGCACAAGTTCTAAAAGATCGGTCGCAACAAAATCAAGCTTCGGCTGACGTTTGACATGCTGAAGTCGGGTTATAAGGGCATTCATCTTTGCCACTGTACTGTCAAGGGTTTCAAACATATCGGCCCGGAACTCGGCATCATCGATATAATCCCGCGCGTTATCCACCACCAGAGCCAGACTCGAAACCAGATTTTTCAGATCGTGAATCACAAACGTAGAAATACGTCCGATTGCTGCCATTTCATTGGCCGCCACAAGATCGGTATACAATTTACGACTCAGCAGCACCCCAACGGCCTGATGAGCCAGGGTCTTCATAAGGTCAAAGTCTTCATAGGTCAACCTTTCCCCTGCATAAACACGCGCACCTAAAACAATAAAGCCTTCAACCCGTTGCTGGAAACACAAAGGTATCAAAAAAACACACCCTTTAGCGGGTAATTTTACCCAATCCCCCTGCAGAGTATCACGACAGGCGTTCAAGTCGGTGACCCAACCACGCTCTTTGCTGTGGTTTTCCTCCGGCAGTTCCCCCGCTAAACACAGCGCATTGAGTTCCATTTCAAGTTGAGCGCTACAGCGAAAGTTCCCGCTTTGCTGTTCGCGCAAAAACAAGCCTGCACCACGCAGCGCAAAGGTCTCGGCAAAAAAGGTCAGGATTCCATTTTCGAGTTCATCTCGATTCCGAGCACTGGCCAGACGGGTGGTAAAGTTCAGCCATTCATTCCGATAATCGTATTTTTTCTGATAGAAATTTTTGTGCAAAAACACCCGGATGCGGCGGCGTACTTTTTCAGAAAGTAGCGCCAGAACCAGAATCAAGCCGGAAAAAAGCCCCAGAGCGACAAGCAAAGTCCGATTGGCGGAAAAATTAAGATAGCGCATCCCGGCGCCAAACAGCCCCAAAGCGATCAGATAAAGACCTACCGCAAAAAAGACCACTGAGCGATAAGCAACAGTGCGAGAGACCTCTATCCGCAGCACCTCTCCACGATAGATATGGCTGTAAGCCATAAACACCAGCGCCAGGATCATGCATCCAGATCGAACCGGGATCAGGTTCATATCCAAAGAACGGTAGAGCAGTGCCTGACTGTAGTATACAACCAACACCGCCAACACCAACCCCACGCCGATTATTTCAAACTTGGCCCGCCAGCGGTCAGGGCGGGCAAGAGCCACGTAGGTGCGCTCAAGATAAAACAGCGCGATAACCAGTGCGCTCATCAGGGCCGCATATAGCCAATAGCCGGCGGGGAGGAGAAAGAGGATCTTTTCTTCGGCAAAATCGGGGGAGTAAAACAGCTGCGGCGCCGAGACAAACAATGCCGTTAGCGGAAAGACAAGGGCACCACAGAGCAGCAGCCTGGCCCAGGCGTTCACTTCACCGCGCTGCCACTGCCCCGCATACGTTACCCCAAACCACAACCAGCCCACAGGCAAACAGGTCTCCGCCACCAGAGATGTATGTTTCCAGAGCATGAATTGGTCCGGGTGGAGCAGTGCCTGCAAGTCGCCCAGTTCCATGGCTATCCAGGCTACCAAGCCAATAAGAATTCCCAGCGAGGAAGTCTGCCAATGTCTTGTCAAGATCAGCAGAATATATGCTGTGGCTAAAAAAACTACCGTCAGCGATAGGATCAGCTGTAACATCAACCGCTCCAAAATCAGGTGAGCTACGAAATTCTACCCTTGCGGTGCAAAAAAACTCCAGGGGGCAGAGCCGGATGCGCGCAGGTCTATCAGATTGATTCGGGTGTTTTTGGTTTGGCTCTGTTCTGGCGCATGGTTGACCCTACTGCGGCAAAACAGACTGTATTGCAGGATAGAAATCACGGGTAAACTGCTCGACTAATTCCATCTGCTTCGCCTGGCTTGTCTGGGAAGTTGTGGAAATACGTACAAAAGCAGAATCGCGCCTGCGGTAAAGAATAGAATTAACTATTTCGGAGAGCTTCAACATATACTCACTGGTCAGGGTTTCCCCTTGGACCTGATACCAGTATAAAAACACCTCTCGCCTGTCTCCACTTTGATAAACGGCCTCTACGCACTGAATATCTTCGCTGCCAATGCGCAGCTGCGTGGTCTGTTGCGTCAGCGGCCTCCAGCCACTGCCCGGCAGGCAGTGCTTGGGTGAATGGATCGGCCCACTATCCGGCCCCCCACCATGATAACCCAGATAAAGGGCTACCTGCTGATTCTCCTCATTTCTATAGACGCGATATAGATAATCCGTCGGACGTAATTGTCTGAGTACCGCTTCACTGAAATACACCTCGTCGATCTTAACCCAGCCTTTTAAGGCGAGGGGGATACCCTCCAAAGGGAGCGCCACCGGCACCTTGACATCTCGGTGGAAGCCCACAAAGACTGCTGTCAGCACCAGGAGGAGATAAACTATATAAAACCGCAGCTTATTCATGAATTCCCCCAGCGGCGTAACACAAGCCCCACCGCAAAAAGCAGCACCATCGCCACGGCAAACACGGTCAAACCGGCAAATTCATGGAAAAACCCCTCGGCCACTGCGGCACCGTAATGTTGCGCAAGCACCCCGGTAACAATCACCCGGAACATATTAGTCACAACAGCTATAGGGACGGCGGATAAAATGATGATCCACCTTTTAAGCGCCGATGATTGCGACACAAACGCATACGCAACCGCCAGCGCAAGCAAGGAGATCAGGGAACGCAACCCACTACACGCATCGGCAACTTCCAGAATCGTTTGTGGAAAATGGATGATATTGCCTTCGCGCACTACAACAATTCCCAGCGCCTTAAGGCTTAGTACCGAGAATTTTGCCACCAGAAGCTTCAGGGGGAAAGCCATGGAATCGTAGACGATGTAGGGCAGCGGCACCATGAACACGAGAAAGCCGAGGGGCAGGGCAAGTTTCCTGAACACCTGCGTGCCACCCCAGAAAAGAACAACGCCCGCCAAAACTACAACCAGCGAGATACGCATGGAAAAATACTCAGTTCCAGCATACCCCAGAACCAACAACATCAGCCCGGCTACCACTACTGGCACTCCGGCTATCTGGGTCCGCACCGGGGTACTCTTAAGATCGGGCCAGCGCTGCCACACAAAAAAAGCCCCCACAAGGGGGACCAAAAAACCGTGCGAATAGTTCGGATCGCTGTTCCAATCCGCCACCATTCCAGGGATCACACTGCGGTAGGTTATGCCAAGCAGCACCAGCAGCAGTAACCAGTACCACCGATGTTGTCTGAGCTCTTCCTGCAGGGGCAGTTCCCCTGTTGCAGACCTCATATGAGCTCTCCGCTGTGGATCTGGAGTAAAACCTCTACAATTCTTTGCGCCGCCTTCCCATCCCATTTTTCCGGAATCTGCCCTGAAACAGTATCTGCAGCGAGAATCTGTTCCGCCTGGCGCAAAATATCCTCTTTTTTATTGCCTGCCAAAACATTGGTTCCTTTTTCGGAGGTAATCGGCCGTTCGGTATTTGTCCGCAGGGTGATGCAGGGAACCCCCAGAACCGTAGTCTCCTCCTGTAGCCCCCCACTGTCGGTCAGAACCAGTCTGGCGTTCATGTTGAGATGGAGAAACTCCAGATACCCAAGGGGCTCTGTTATCCAGATACCTTCAACCTGATCCCCGGAATTAAAGTAGTGCTCCAGGCCAAACTGGCGGGCCATTTTCCTGGTTCGGGGATGGATGGGGAAAATCACAGGCAGCTGTTTGGAAATTTGAGCCACCGCCTCTAAAATACCTTCCAGAACCGCCGGGTCATCCACGTTGGACGGTCGATGCAGGGTCAGGGTCGCATATCCGCGGGGCTGCAATCCCAGCTTCTGACTCAAATCAAGACCAGCGGCCATCTTTTTGTGCTTCAGGAGGGTATCGATCATCACATTGCCGACAAAAAAAATCTTCTTTCTATCAATCCCTTCCGCAAGCAGATTCTGTTCTGCCAGGTGGTCTGTAGTAAACAGGTAGTCACACAGCACATCGGTACAGAGCCGATTTATCTCCTCGGG
The DNA here is from genome assembly GCA_964444945.1 of uncultured Desulfuromonas sp. Classification (GTDB taxonomy): domain Bacteria; phylum Desulfobacterota; class Desulfuromonadia; order Desulfuromonadales; family Desulfuromonadaceae; genus JAIVHC01. Next base: position 15,462 of record CAYUJC010000037.1, on the reverse strand, counting down.
CATGGACATATCCCGGGAGCGCAGACCCGCTTCGACATGGGCAACCCTGATTCCCAGCTTTTTGGCCGTAATCGTACACGCCAGCGTCGAGTTAACATCGCCTACGACAATTACCAGATCCGGCTCTTCCCGCAGACAGATTTTTTCAAAGCCAACCATTATTTTAGCGGTCTGCTCGGCATGCGAACCACTGCCAACGCCCAAATCCATATCCGGCCGAGGCATGCCCAGATCGACAAAGAAGGATTGGCTCATTTTCTCGTCGTAATGCTGTCCGGTATGCAGCAACTGCTGTTCCAGAAGGGCAGGATATTGCTTAATGGCCTCGATTATAGGTGCCATTTTCATAAAATTGGGGCGTGCCCCAACCACATTAAGAATCTTAAGCCGTTTCACATTCTCTCCATTTTTTACGGATTTCTTCAACTGAATTCAGCATCCCCGGCGCTTGGGATAAAGATCTTTTTACATCTTTGCGAATCGTCCAGATCAGCGGACGCAAAAAAATATTTGCATCTTTAAGGACCTTCTCCGCGGCCATAGCGTAAGGCCGGCGCTTGCCCCGATGCTCAATGGTTTCACCGATAGGTTCAAGATTGCCCCCAAGAGCACTGAAGTGAGATGCCAGCATCGGTTCCGTTAACATGTAAAGGTTTTTGATTCCGTAAAATGACGCCAGCTCAAGCATGCCGATGTAGAGCCCCACCGGTATATACGGGAAACGCCGCCGCCCCTGCAGGCTGTATTTTTCCGGCAAGTTCATGGCAACCGGCTTCTCCGCTTCATTTTTACGGCGCCGGAATTCGGAGACTATCGCCAGCCGTGAGACTTCAGCGACCTCACCTTTGCGCAGCTGGGCAAAATCAGGATATCCTGGATAGAGCGTTCCGCCACAGAGCTCTTGCAGCGGCAGAACCTGGCTGGGGTCACCCGGTCTGGGCAAGACCATCCGAATGCTGCCGATATAATGTCCAGAACGTACCGACATGAGCAGACAGTGCAACGCATTGTCATCGTAGATATCTCGCTCAAGGCCATCTTCGCTTATCGGCTCCCATCCGAGTTCTTCACAATAGACCTTATGCCGAACTTTCTGTGCCTCTCTTACCAGCTCCTCATTGATCGCCGGAACCACCTTAAAATAACTCTTGAAATGCCTGTGCAAAAGCAACATCTCGCGATAGCGTGCTATTTTCATGTTGAGGGTTACGCCGGCCATGGCAGGTACTCCTCTACATATTTTCCCAAAGGAAATATGCATCGGGCAAAATTACGCAATGCAACTGGACATTTCATAGGCTTTCATTCCACCAGCGGGTATTTGTGTACGGAGTTTATTTATGTATCTACAGGCTTAGCGTTACGCAGCGGCGCTACTGTGACAGGCTACCACACTCCCGTCAATCCTCAAGGGGACCCCTAAGCTTTTTTCCCGTCAAGATTAAGACCTATGGACATTGCTGCAGCAATAATCCATCATACGGCAGAAACAGATAACATTAAGCAAACACCAGGTGTCATATACTATGAAATCGTACAACCGTGACAACTCCGCCCTTGTCTGGCTGGCCCTCGGATACTTTATGCTGCTGGTTTACGCCAGTCTGATGCCATATGACTTCAGTACCAGGATCGATCTATTCTGGGTGCTGAACCGAGCCCTGCGGGCCTGGCCCGTCAACCCCTATGCCCGCGTCAGTGGCTCCGATGTTCTGAGCAATCTACTCCTGTATATACCTTTGGGCGCGCTGTTGGCAACCTCCTTCCGCGATAGGGGTTCAGGCAAGTTAAGTGCGTTTTTCATCACTTTTGCACTATGCTTCTGTACCAGCCTTGGGGTTGAAACCCTGCAGATATTTTCCATCTCGCGCACCTCCAGTATCACCGATCTGCTCATGAACACCATCAGTGGTGCTACAGGTGCAGGATTTGGGGTGCTGTGGGGCCTGCCCCTGTGGCAACGGCTTAACCTTGAATTACGCTGGCGCTGCCAACATAGCCCCCTTGATCTGCTGACGCTGACCTTCGCCGGTCTGCTTGCCGCCGATGCCATGGCGCCATTTCTCCCCTCCCTTTTACTGTCACGGGTGTGGCGTAGCTTAAAGGCCTCTGAATTCAACGTGCTTGCAGGTTTTTCTCAGCACCCATGGCACTGGTGGCTGGTAACCCATATCCTCGTATACATGATATTTACCCTGCTGTGCGCACAATGGTCGCGCAGGGACAACACCAGACTGGGAGCGGCCCGGGCTGCTATTATCTGCAGCCTGTTTGCTCTTGTCCTGGAGACGGGCAAAATCTTTATAGCTTCACGGGTAATGAATCTGAGTAACTTGAGCGCAAACTTAAGTGGAATTTTACTGGCGGCTCTAATCCTGCGCAACCCGGTCACCTCTCTTCCCCAGAAGACCAGGCTCAACCTGGGGATAATTGGCATCGTCACATACATTTTGTACCTGGGCTGGGTTCCGTTTGACTTCCACTTCGATGCAGGTCTGCTCGCGCGGAAATTGCCGCGGGGGGCTGAACTCCTCCCCCTCTACCACTATGCCATGGGTGCCAGCCTTAACCATGTGCGCCTGTTTGTGCAGGCCATTCTGCTCTCAATAACCCTTGCATATTTTATGCGCCTGCGTTTTGGTATACGGGATAAAACTGTCTCTAACGTAATGCTTGCAGTTATTTTCACAGGTTTACTCGGTGTATTTCAGGAGGGGGGACAACTCTTTCTTGCATCCCGCACCGCGTCCATGACAGATATTTATTCCTATATGCTAGGCGGAGCATTATCCATGTGGATTCCACTGTTTAATACCCCCAATGCAGATTTGCGCCCCAAAGAAGACTGACATTTAAGGTTATTTAAGGCTATGGGAAAAAAAGACACCCTCCGTATCGCAGCCATTGGAGATCTGCTCCTGACCACGCCCCGTTCCTCCCGAACTCCGGGCAGGGGGCTCGAAGCCCTGTCTCCACAAATACGTGACCTCTTTTCTACCTGCGATATAGTGCTGGCCAACCTCGAATGCACCCTGCCTGCGCAGCAACATATCCCTACTGAGCCTCGGGTCTTTACCACAGAACAACAGCTGGAATCCCTCCAGGGTGCGCATATTAATCTGGTAACGCTGGCAAACAACCACGCCTTCGATGCGTTTGACCCCGGTTTTGAAAAAACTGAAAAAAAACTCAAACAGCTGGGGATAAAGTATTTCGGGGCCGGGCTCAATCTTGCCCAGGCGGGTGCTCATGTCACCCTCACCATCAATGATATCCGCATCGCCTTTTTGGCTGCAGTCTCCCCCTCTACCGGAGTCGGACGCTTTGCCACTGCTGCGCACAGCGGAGTTCCCCCTTTTGATGAAAGCGCTATCTGTCAGACCATAAATGTACTGAAGCATACGCACGATCATGTAATCTTCGCACCCCATTGGGGGGATGAACGCTTTCGTTTCCCAGCCCCGGAGCAGGTTAAACAAGCACACCGCTTTATAGAGTCGGGTGCCACCGCCGTCCTGGGACATCATCCACATGTACTGCAGGGGACTGAACATTATCAGCATGGTTTCATCGCCTACTCCCTGGGGAACTTTCTAGCCAACGCCGTCTACTGGGAGAATGGTGACACCCTGAGCTGGGATCGGTTTGAACGTACCGGTGAAATCGTCATCCTGGAGCTCGATAAAAAGCAGATCAGACACGTAGAAACAGTTCCCGTTTTTGATACAGGGCATAATATCATCCTGGACAACAGTCGCAGAGGGGAGAAATACCGCCGCAGGGCCAATAAATTGCTCCGCCAGGGGGTAACCGTGGCACAATACCGCAGGGAGTCCTACCGGGTAGGAGCACTCCTTCCCATTGTCAAAAAGATAACCTGGGAAAACATGCGCCGCATTCGTCCAGTCCACTTAAAAAAGATCGCCAGACTTCTGTTAAATAAAAGCTAAAAAAACGCCAACCGATCCAACTCACTCCGGTAGAAGCGGATCCGTGGAAATAACTTATGCCTGACTCCCTATATGAGAACCTCCGGCTGGAAACCCTGCCCACGATCCCGCATACGCTGCTGGAACTGATTCAACTCTCTACGCAGCCGATGGTGAAAATTGAGGATCTCGCCCATATCATCCGCCAGGATCCGATTGTTTGCGCCAGGGTATTTAACCTGGCCAACTCGGTTTACTTCAGGCAGTGGAATAAAATATCTAATGTGCAGCAATTGCTGGTGGTTATCGGCATTGATCCTGTCTTCCGGATAGCTCTTTTATGTGCTACTGAGCAAATATTCACGCACCCGAACAGACAGCTGGACGTGCCGGTTACCACCCTGTGGTACCGCTCGGTCCTCTGCGCCAATATTGCCGAAGAGATGGCGATGCTGACAGGGTATGCGCCCAAACATGAGGCCTATCTGGCTGGACTGTTGCACCGGATCGGGCAATGGACCCTATTGAGTAATTTCCCCCAACGCTACCTGGATGCCATAGATGTAACCCTTGAATTAAGAAGAGCAGAAAGCATCGAACATAGGCTTTTCAAGGTGACTTCAAGTGAAATTGGCGCGAAAGTGATTCAGGCTTGGCAGGTAACTCCCCCTGTTTGTTCTTTTGTAGCTGATGCGATCAAACTTCAGACCCACCCACCTGATAGTATGCTTGAGAGTGCCCCATTAGTGCGTATTCTGGCCCTGAGTTCGATTCTGTGTGATGCGCCAGATATCCACTCTACAGAGGTGATCTACGCCGCATCACGGCTTTTCGGGCTCAATAACGCTATTATCCAGCAAGTGACTGAGCGCGCCCGCCAGCAGACAGATTCCGGCATTTCCCGTTTTTCATCCCAGAAAGATGCAAATCTGTCTGGGTCGGGTCCGGAATTATTACAGAGAAGTCAAGCGCAGCAGCAACGCAACCTGCGGCGGCAGGTAAAAAATAATGCCCGGGTAAATACAGGTAGAATTTCCCCGGCTGATTATGCAGACCACCAGAAAGTCTGCCAGCAGCTGCGGCTGAATTTTAATCTGTTATTCGGGATACAAGACCTGTGTTTTTTGCTCCACGAAAACAACTCTTGCTCCCTGTGCGGATACGATGACCTCGGGACACGCCCTGCCCTGCGCCAGATCTCAATCAGCTTTGAGGGTGCAACCAACCTGATTCTCAAAGCCTTGAAGGAAGACAAAACATTTTACGTCCCCGCTGAACAGGAGGGTGTAGTTTCAGTGCCGGAGCGCCAACTGGAAAATCTGCTGGGGAGTAAATCTCTGGGTTTTATCCCCTTAAGATCTGGCACGCAGAAGAAAGGGATCATAGTTGCGCCCCTTTCACAGCACCAATGGCAACAATTTTCCGCAGCGCCCTCGTTGCTTCAACTTGCAGGACAAGTCGCTGGCGCTGCCCTTGTTGGCGTAGATGAGCAGCGCCTTCAGCGAGAACAGAAACATGCTGAACTTGCGGCAAACCTGCGCACCGCTGCACACGAAATCAACAACCCGCTGTCCATCATAAACAACTATTTATCTCTTTTGCTTCAGCAGCTGAAGACAGAAAAAGCCGGGGAGCAAATAAAAATCATCCAGGAAGAGATCGGCAGGGTGGGCATCATAGTATCTGGATTGGAGAACCTGCACGCAGACGGGGAAAGGGAAAAAAGAAGTCATATTCAAATAAATGAATTACTTAGCACCTTGCATGCGCTACTCTACAACACTCTGTTCGAGCCCCGCCAACTGAAATTGCACTTACAGCTTGATCCCGAGCTCAAGCCCATTGCAAGTGTTAGCAGCAATGTGAGGCAGGTTTTGATAAACTTGCTGAAAAATTCTGCAGAAGCCCTGCCAGCGCAAGGAGAAGTGTGGATTACTACCAGAGACAGGGTGTATAAAAATCAGCGCCAATACATAGAAATCGAGGTCAGAGATAATGGGCCCGGGATAGATAAAGAGATCCTGGCTGATATTTTTCAGCCTGTGCGCAGCACGAAGCCAGGACATTCAGGACTGGGGCTGAGGATAGTAAAACACCTGCTGGATGAGATAGACGGTGAAATAAGTTGTTCCAGTTCAGAGGCGGGGACCCGCTTTCAGATTTTCCTCCCTCGGGTGCTGGCCTGAACACTTTAACATGATAGCTCCACAAACTGAACACCTCCAAGGATGTGAAGCGTAAGGAGACTTACTCCATGCCAAAAACACCTTCTGCGCCCCAAGGTCCAGGGCCCAGAGCTGAAACCTTATCGGGAAAAGCAGTTACCCCAGGCACTAGCATACCTGAGCTGCAAATCTCCATCCTGGTTATCGACGATGAGCCGCGCGCGCGCCAAAGCATATGCGCCCTGCTATCTCCTCTGGGTCACCCCACAACCCAGGCCGCTTCCGTAGAGGAAGCTATCGGACTGTTACACACCCAAAAATTCACTCTGGCACTTGTCGATCTGGTCCTCCCTGACGGTTCTGGCCAGGATATCATGCGCTATATTCATGCCAACCAAATCCATACACGGGTGATAGTTATCAGCGGCAACTCAACGTTTGAGCACGCAACGCAGGCATGGCGCCATGGCGCCTGCGATTTTATTCGCAAACCCTACCTGCCGCAAACCCTCCTGGAGACCATATCCAAAGAAATTGCCAATGCAAAAACCCAGCATCGTTATGCACACATCCAAGATGCACTCAAGGGCTCAGAAGCGATGCATCGCTTCATCGTCAACACTTCACCCGACATGATCTATATGCTTGATGAAAAGGGAAACTTCTCCTTTGTCAACGAGCGGGTGCGCTCGTTGCTCGGGTGTGTAGAAGAAAACCTTATAGGAAAGCACTACTCCGAAATAGTACTCCCCGAAGACCTTGAAAAAGCGCACCACCTTTTCAATGGCTGGTGTGCTGCTGCCTGTCCTGACAACAAGGTGGAGCTGCGCTTGCTCAACCGACATAACAATGAGCTGCGCTTTGTGGAAGCCCGCGCAACCCCCATAGAGCTTACCACCACGGGGGCTTACACCGCTACAGACGCAGACCGGGCTGGAGAATTTATAGGGGTCTATGGCGTTATCCGCGATATAACCGAAAACAAACGCAACCAGGCCTTGCTTCAGTACCATGAGTACCATGATCACCTTACCGGCCTGCCTAATCACGTCCTCCTGCATGACCGCCTGAAGATGGCCATGGCCCAAGCGCGAAGGAGCAACAATCTTATCGGGCTTCTATTTCTGGATATCGACCGCTTTAAAATGATAAATGACAGCTTAGGTCACCTCGCAGGCGACAAGATTTTACAGCAGGTTACCCAACGCCTTAGTGCAAACCTACGTGAAGAAGAGACCCTTGCGCGCATCAGTGGCAATGAATTCATGTTACTGCTGCCAAACATACGCACGCGCGAAGACGCCGCTTCCATGGCGCAGGAGATTAATGACGGCTGTTCTATCCCCATGCAGTACCAGGGGCAGGAAATACTCCTTACCTTCAGTATCGGTATTGCAATATATCCCGAAAATGGGCGCACAAAAGAGGAATTGATTCACAATGCCTATCTGGCAAAATGCTATATAAAACACAACAGGCGCAACAGTTACAGCTATTACCAACAATACTTCAAAGACGTTGGAGAAACAGAACTGGCGCGGGAAAGGGCCCTGCGCTGGGCGCTGAAGAATGGCGAACTGGAGCTCTTTTATCAGCCCCAGATCGACATTATCGAACATAAAGTTGTCGGTCTGGAAGCGTTGATCCGCTGGAATCATCCGCGCAGAGGTCTCCTGCCACCAGGTGACTTTATCCCCATGGCGGAGAAGAGCGGCCTGGTCTGCGAAATCGGGCAATGGGTTCTGGAACGTGCGTGCCAGGATGCGCGCCACCTTGAAGACAATGGCTTTACCGGGCTTAAAATAGCGATAAACATCTCGATGCAGCAGCTGAATCACACCAGCTTCAAAAAACAAGTTCTGCAGACCATTGCGCGCTACGGATTGCAAGAAAACTATCTTGAAATCGAAATCACTGAAAACAGCATCATGCAGAACATGCAAAAAACCGTGGATATTCTGAGTGATCTGGCCAATGCCGGCATCGGCATCGCCATTGATGATTTTGGCACCGGATACTCTTCCCTTGGCTATCTGCAGACCCTGCCCGTATCAACCCTGAAGATTGACAGCTCTTTTATCCACAACCTCTCCACCAACCAATGCAGCCATCCAATCGTCACCGCTATTTTAACCTTAACCGCAGCGCTGAAGATTACATGTGTAGCCGAAGGGGTTGAAACGGGCGAACAGAAAACAGTGCTGCACCTTGCCGGTTGCAGCATTGTTCAGGGATACCTCTATTGCAGACCGCAGCCATTTACCCAGCTTATGAGTTATTTAAGGCAGGCCAGGGATGGGGTTTTAAATCATCAGGATCAGCTCCGCCTGCTCTAACGGTGCAACTACTTTATGAGATCCTTAAGCCAGTCCAGCTTTGAATATGTTACCTCTGGTATCTCCACCGGCGGCACCTGGATATCGGCAAAATCTTCCCCACGCGGCCAGGGCTGATAACCATTCGGACCGATACTTTGCAATTGCGCCGCCGCAGAATTGATCTGCAACCCGCCAGCGTCGGTGCCGAGAACCATAGGATCAACATCGTAGACCCCATCCTTTTCAACCACAGGTAGATTCGGGCGGTTATCTGCGTCAGGGCGAAACCAGAGATTTTCACGAAACACAAAACTCTGCGGCTCCGTCCCCTGGCCGACATTGAAAAACACCTTGACCCGTTGATCTGTGACCACCACATTGCGTTCAAACAAGCCGCGCTGGCTGGGTTTGAATTGGCTGTCCTGCGTTTCCTGTAAAATCCGCCCAAGCCACTTCTCGGGCAGAAAGAACAGGTTGTTATGTACATGACTGTCCTGAGCCGTCACCCAGGCGATCTGGGCTTCTGAACCAATGAAGGTGTTTCCGGCAATGGTTATATTTTTGGCTTCATAGTCGCCAACCGCGGGGCGGAAATACTGTTTGCCAGTCAAACCCCCGATCTGGACCGTGCGCGCCCCTGCATTGCGAAACAGGTTGTTTTGTACCAGAATGGCGTGTGAGCCACCCTTTATCTGGATGCCGTTACCTGAACGGAATCCCTCTTTGCCCGAAATAGTGCAATCCTCAATGATGCCATTGCGACAACCCACCAGATCAATCGCCGAGCCGCCCCACCCTTCGATGTCGCAGTTCCGCAGAATAAAATCGGTCACACCTGACATCTTGATTGCATCCTGATTCCCCTTGCCGCCGGTATCCAACACCTGAATATGTTCCAGAATAATGTGGTGGGAGGCGGCTTTTTTCCCAGCATCATCAATATTGATGCCGTTCTTGGAGAACCCGCGAAAAACCAGATTTTCGAACTTTAGATAGGAACAGCCACTGAGCTTCAGCCCTTCGGCACCATCTTTGAAAATCGGGGGATTATATGGATCTTCAGCCTGGATAATAATGGGCGCGGCAGCAGTTCCATGAATGTTTTTCAAGGAAATCCCGCGATAGTTCCCGGGGGAAATCTGCAGCTCATCGCCAGGTTTAAGTTGATTTAATCTTGCTTTAAACTCGGCAGGTTCACCCACTTGATACACTTGGGCTAAACACGGGTGCACCGGTAAAATAAACAGCAGAAAAAATACCCATAAAGCAATGTTGCGCCTGTTTTTAGACATGATTACACCTGCTTTCAGGTTAATTGCTGAAAGGGGTATGGAGTTGCACCCGCGTTCCGGTAATAATTTTATTCCGCAGCGATTCAAGTTTGCTTTGCCAGTGTGATCCTGTTCGCAGCCCGTTTTCAACCGCCCCGAGTGCTTGTTCCCGATCCCCTAGAAACCAGAGTAATTCAGCGTAGGAATACCAGATCTTTCCCGCCTTACGACTTTTGCGCAAAAAGGTTCTGTAATCTGCTAGCGCCTTTTCATAGTCACCGATTGCCGCATAACACTCGGCTCGATACTTTAATGCAGAAGGGAACTTACGTCTTGCGGGGTCGTTTCTTATCACAAAATCCAGATTTTTGAGCGCTTCTGTATAGTACTTCAACTTGCCATAAATAAAGGCACGCTTGTAATAAAGCTGCAGATTTGTTGGCTGCAGTTGGATCGCGCGGTTGATGTAACCTATAGCCAGATGCTTGCGCGATTCCTGCCGCAGACACTGATCAGCATTAGCAACCAGCTTTTTAACTTCCTGCGATATTGCTTCAGGTTGCGCCAGTAAAGTCGTCGGCGTAACCGCCAATAGAGATACAGATAAGGCACTTAAAAGCAGTACAGCAACGATAGTTTTCCACAATTTCAACGTTAACATCATCCTCACACTCAGTTCGTCGCGACATATTTTCTCAACACTCAACACTCAACACTCAGCACTCAGAACTCAGAACTCAGAACTCAGAACTCAGAACTCAGAACTCAGAACTCCAGTCTATACCACTCCAGATATTCCTCAACCATGCGACCGACACCAAAATGACTTTCAACATATTCTTTCCCACAATCGGACAGTCTCATCTGCAGCTCTGGGTCTTTTGTTAAACGTTCCATTGCGGCGGCCAACAAAGCTGGTTGCTGCGCCTCAACCAGAAGAACAGAATCTCCCACAGCATCTGGAATGCCGCCAACATTAGTCGAGATTACCGGTAATCCAGCGCTCATAGCTTCCAGAATAACCATTGGCAATCCCTCACTGCGGCTGGAGAGGACAAAAACATCGGCTGCGGCATACAGCGCCGCCGTATCATCACGAAAGCCGAGGAAACGACAGTGGTCCGCCAAATCCAACTGCTCAAATTTGTTCAATAACCCCTGACAATATGCGTTATCTGCAAGGGTGCCGGCGATAGCTACAAAAAAACCCTGCTCCTTTTCACGTAGCAGGGCTGCGGCATCTAATAAATCTTCAAAAGCCTTTTCCGGGCGGGGGTTGCCCACGGCCAGAAAAAGACAGGTGTCGTCCGCGCATCCGAGTTCCTGACGCATACAGCGACGCTGTTCGTCACTTACGCCAACCGGCGGCACCCCGTTGCCAATTACGGTGATCTCTTTTTTCCAGCCCAAGTAATCCCGATGCCGCTGCGCAACTTTTTCCGATACGGCAGAAGCAGCCGTCAAAAACCGCGAGAAAAAGCGCAGGCGTTTTTTCAAGGGCTCAAATCCTTCATACAACAGACCATGCGCGGTAAACAAAAGCGGATTGCGCCCAGCAAACAGATTAGCCAGGGCAGCATAAGGAAGGCTGGCATAATCATGGAGATGAATATGTGTTGGCCGAAACTGCTTCAATTGCTGCCAAAGACGGTAGAGAGCTTTAATATCCTTACCACTTGTGCTGTTTAGCGCAACAACGGAAACATCTTGCTCCAACAGCAAAGAGGACAATCTTCCTGCATTGTGCAAGCAGACCACCTGAACAGGTACGCCGCGATCAGCGAGGCCTATTGCCAGATGCACCACCAGGCGCTCCATTCCGCCGGGGCGCAGTTCAGTTACTACAAGTGCAACCCGCGGCACGGCAACCGGCATCACCGCTCCTCCTGTTCAATTTCATAGTTGTCGAGAGCGCGTTTAAGACAAACAGGAAGGAGCAACAGCACCCACAAGATTTCTGTATAAACCATCGTGATGGTCAAGGCACAGGTCAGGAAAATCACAATGGAAACAATTATTGCAAAATAAAAATGGGTGAACTCCTCTTCTTCAGACGGAGGGAGTTTATGCCTCTGGATATACACCTGGCGCAAATTCTGATATGCCTGCAGAATTAGCAGCATAAATACCGCCATGCCGATTAAACCCAACTCCGCCAGACATTTGACATAGGTGCTATGTGAATCCTTCCCTTCATATTCGGGAATATAACGCCCTATCGTCTGATACCAGTTGCCGGGGCCGATTCCCAGTGGATGCGAAGTCACCATCTGCACTCCAGCCTTCCAGAGTCGAATCCGGCTGGCAGACGATTCGTCCATTTCGCTTTGATCGGTGGAAATCGACATGATTCTTTGGATAAAAGAATCATCTGAAAGATAAACTATCCCGACAATACCGGCTAAAAGCAAAACAATCAGATGCTTGCGATAGTTTCTGGGGATAAAAAAAAGAGCTGCAACCGCTCCCGCAATCAGACCAAGAAAAGCCCCGCGGCTGCGGCATAGAATCATCGCATTGGCAGTAAAAGCGCCGCAAACGGCGTAATAGAGCTTCCCCACTACCCTGCTACGCAAAAACATGATCCCGATCAAAGGGAGCATAGCTGCCATAAATGCAGCGAAAAAGTTGGCCTCTGCAAAATCAGCGCCCCCGATCCCTTCAAGTCGCCCACGCGCAAACTGACTGTAGGGAACACTCCAGGCTTTAATCCCCAAAAGCAGCGAGGCGCTTGCGAGGACGGCAAACAGCCCTTTAAGCTTCTTCAGGTCTGTAATGACATGGGTCATCATTAACAAAAAAATAAAAATCTTTGTCAGCTTGAGGGTAGGATGGTCGGTGGAACCATAGCGGCCAACCGTTTCGGGGGTGAGAAAAAAAACCATCCACACAAGCGCAAGGAAAAAAATCAGCGTCCACTCTTGATTATATAGTGCCTTTTCTCCAAATTTTAAATTCTTACGCTGGAGAATTATCCCCGCCAGGGTTGCCACCGCCAGGGTAAAGGAGAAGCGAAACCCCATGCGTGCAAAAGGGCGCCCCCACCACTGATCCGCCGGATTCAGGCAGTAATCGGCCAGATAGCCATAAATACCCAGGTGCGGCAAAAACAACGCCCCAACGGTACAAAAAAAGAACAAACTGATAAACAAGAGCCCCTTATTCGACAAGCTGCCCTCCTGCGTCGCTGGTTGAAGTGCGCACCAGGCGTTCCAACTCTTTCACTTCCACCTCCATCCGCTCCTGCCAGGACCAGAACGTTTTGGCTAATTCTTTCTGCGCAGCACTGAGTTTCAATCTCAGCACCTCGTCACGACACAGCTCGACAATATGCTCTCCCAGCGCCTGTGTATCATCCGGCGCGGACAACAACGCATTGCGTCGATGCTCCAGCAGATCGGCGGTTGAAGGATCGGTTATGGAGACGACCGGCAATCCAGCCCAAGCAGCTTCGTACAGTGGATTGCAGCGGTTAGTCACATCATTGGTCAGCAGGAAAATATCGACCGTGTTCATCAAGGCCCAGACATCGTCGTGGGCTACGGCACCCGGCCAAACAACAGCGGCATCAACCTTCAGTTTTTTCGCCAAAGTCCTCAGGTTCTCTTTTTCAGGGCCATCCCCGGCGATAATCAGCTGGCAGTCAACCTCTTTCTGTTGGCACACCGCCAGCGCATGCAACATCCGATCAATTCTTTTCCAGTAACTCAAGCGTGAGCAGGAAAGAAGCCACATACTCTCCGGACGTAAGTCGGTAAAACGGGCTGCCAGTTGCTCACGCGTCATGTTCGGAGGCGTAGCAGGCGGCTCAACCCCGTTTTGCCAAAAACGAAAGCGTTGGTCAGAAACACCAAACTTACGTGCGACTTCATCTCCACGGGTACCGTCATTGGCACAAATCAGCATGGCAGAAGGGACCAGGTAGCCGGCAGCGGCGGTGGGATAACGTAAAGAGACGCATGGCTTTTTCATCAGGTCAGCCAAAAAGGTGCCGTACAAGCGGGTGACATTGGGCACTTTCCACATACGGCTGACCACGAAGCCGCTCAAGGCGGCATACTGATTGTGGGCATAAACCAACTGCGGCGTGAAACCCTTCTTGCGTACCCGCCGTGCCGCCAGGGCTAGACTAAACGTCAAAGCCAGCAACATAAAAACATTCAACAGCCAGCGCAGCACAAAAGGGACGGAATCCCCGCCCCCCAGGCAGCGCGCCTTGCTGCGTAGTTTCTTGAACAATGGCAACCAGGTACAGGGCGCGAAATGAACCGTGAACGGTTGGCCCTCCGGAAGAATCAGCTCAGTCGCTTCATCGGAAAAAGGATCAAAACGTGGCAGGACCAGTTCGATCTCATGGCCACCAGCAACATGCCCTTTGAGGGTTTCTCGCAGCGAGGGCATGCCCCCCTTCCCCTCCATGGACCACACTGGCAATGCTGAGATATGCAGAATTTTCATCCTAGTTGTGGTCTCCATAGTGATCGTCTTTCAAGGCATGATTAGCCCATACAAAAAGATTCTTTCGGCCGGGAAAAGTCAACCACGGCCGCCACCACTTCCTTATCCCTACCCGTTTGACGGTATTCTTATAGGCCAGGTTTAAAATGAATGAAGCAATGGAATATATCCCTACTTTTCCAGCACTTGCGCCCGGGGTCTGGATGCTCTCAAGGTAGCGATTGAGACTGCGGCGGGAGCTGCTGGTTGAGGGCCACCACAGGGGCGAGTTTGAAGACGTGTCCTTTTTCCTCTGGGCAAACAGGCCGCGCGGGACCCCTGCCTCCTCTATAAGTCTTCTCGCTACAGGTCTGTCATAGTCGTTATGCAGCGTCCATGGCTTCATCTCATCCAGCAGGCCTACAGCTTTAATCTGGTTGACGTTCTGGATCCCCCACCAGGGGACTACGCAGTTAAAGACCCCCTCGATCAAGCGGAATTCTCCCATCATTTCGTTTGCGCCACCTTTAATCTCATGGACTGCACCAACATTTATATCCCATACAACATCGCCATAGCCGCCACTGAAGAAGAGACATAAGGGCTTGGGGAACTCCAACACGGTCAGATTTCGCCCCCCCGGCCGCCCTGTTCCGGCCCAAACAGCTGTTTCATGGCGGTACTGCTTCGAATCGTGGCGACAAAGATTACAATCCAATCCCAGGTACGCTGCAATCTTTTCCCCAGAGTCAGAACCGCGCCAGAAGCTGCTGGCATTTTCGATACTGGCCGCATTGTGACATCCGGCGAACTTGGCTACAACAGCCGTGGCGACAGAATCGTACCCTGTGGATAAACCAACAAGCATATCAATGGGGAATGTACGCTGGTTTGCACCTGCATTGTCACCTATGGCTATCGCGGCCTGTTCCATATAGGTTTTATAGGCGGAGTAATCAGCAAAATCAGGCACTTTCTTGGGTTTCTTGCTTTTGGCCAATCCCTTTTCGGTGTACAGCAGGTTGTCATAGTAAATGAGGTGAATGTTTGCACCGTCTGACGGTATAGAATCTACATAAGAATCCAAACCTTTGCGCTGAACACTGACAATATCTTCAGAATAAAGCGGATAATCATGCAAAAGAGATAACTCTGCCACCTTCAACAAGCCAGGCAAGGTGTTGCTGATATAATATGTATTGTCGACATGCGCGTGCCACAAGCGATCCATCCCGGTAGCTGATGCAATAAAATAAAGCCCTTCCGGACGCAACCGCACCCCAGAGCCAAAAACCAGGTCTGTTTTATCAAACTCCCCAGCGGCAAAAGGCCCGTCCCACAC
>CAYUJC010000036.1:0-25031 GCA_964444945.1 uncultured Desulfuromonas sp. | reverse complement strand
GCTTCATCTATTGCACTGTGAAACAGCTCGGCCATAATGTGCGCTTTATTGCTCCCTGTGGCCACCAGGATGATCTCTTTGGCCTCTAAAATATCCTGAATGCCCATGGTAATCGCGTGGGTTGGCACCTCGTTCTGATCGGCAAAAAAGCGGCCGTTATCAATGCGGGTTTGCTCAGAGAGCTTAACCACGTGGGTCCGGCTGGAAAAACTGGTGAGTGGTTCGTTGAAACCAATATGTCCGTTTGAGCCAATACCCAGCAACTGCAAATCCAGCCCACCCATGGCCTGAATCGCCTCGGAATAGGTCTGACAGGCGCATTCAACATCTTCAGCCATACCATCGGGCAGATTCACCCTGTGTCCCGGTATGCTCAGCTTGTTGAACAAATGCTCGCACATATAATAGCTATAGCTTTGCGCGTGCTCCCCACTCAGACCCATATATTCATCCAGATTGAAGGTGGTCAGCTGGGACAGGTCCGCAGGGGCTTGCTGCAGGAACTCTATTAACTGCGCATACACAGGCTTCATGGTGCTACCTGTTGCCAGACCCAGTACAGCGCTGGGTTTTGCCTGAACTTTATTCAGAAGCCGTTGCGCAGTGTAGCGAGAGACTTCATCTACCGTGTCGAATATTTTATACATAAATAAAGTCCTTCGTTGAACGCTGGTAAAGGCGGATAAATGGATAGGAAGCGCAGCATACGCTGGATTATGTATTATTGCTGCGCTTAGTTTCAACCTTTAGGTTACCGAAATTTAGCAGGAGCGCAATAATTTTGTTTGTGGCGCGGGGATAAAGGGGGCAGCGCTACGCTTGCCCCCCTCCTTCTCCCAAAAAATTGAGAGGCCGAATGATCGCAGATTACACTGGCAGCCAGCGTGAAGCTATAAAACAGGCAATTGCCAACCAGGCAGCAGTGCTTGATGTGGGCTGCGGCGATGGGGCTAAAACTCACTTCATATCACAATATGTCAAACATTCTGTCGGGGTTGATCCGGATAAAAAACTGATAGAATTTGCGAAGCGGAAATATCCTGCTAATAATATTGAATTCCACGTGGGCTGTGCGGAAAATTTAACGGTTGCAAAAACATTGTTCCCCGCAGTCTTGTTTAACGAATCGCTGCATCATGTTCCTGCGGACAGGCAAACATTGGCCCTGAAAGAATCCTTTCGAGTCCTGCAAGCGCACGGAACATTACTGATTATAGAGCCAATCTATGCCAGCGGTTCCTTTGCGCAGATAATGGAATTATTCAGTGATGAAAAAGAGCAAAAGGAACAAGCGATAGATGCAATAGAAGGCGTGATCGACACAGAATTTGCCCTGTTTAGTAAAAAAATCATCAATGTCGAATACCACTGCCATGGTTTAGATGATCTTTTTCAATATAGTGCCCTGCCTGAACAGGACCCGCACCAAAGCGAACGTTTCAAGAAAGAAGCTCTGCAGAGGCTGGAACGGTGCGCCAAAAATTCACAGGGTGATTTCATCCTGGATTATTCCGCAACAGTATGGAGCTTGGTTAAAAAATAAAAAACCTATGCGCTCGTTTCCACTCTGCGTGGGAACGCATACCCGAAGGAGCCCAGGAACCGCAGCCACCATCTATTATCTGCAGATCCCCACGATGGTTCTATGGGTGTGGTATGCTGCACGGTCAAAAATTTAAACCGCTAACACAAGGAGTGCGTGCATGAATGTTGTAACCGCCATACGAGTTTTTTTGGTAGCAATGCTGCTGTTCGCCGCGAACGGTTATGCTGCCACCCTTAGTGACCGCACCATCACCAGCTTTATTTCCAGCCTTGATGAACTGAGCGCAATGGAAGGTGAATTTGCCGCGTTGACCAGGGACCTCGATGCCTCTGCCGATAAAGGTGAGGAGCTGGCAATGCCGGATTTTGAACACGTGCTTTCTGCTGCGCTGGAAGATATGCAAGGTCATCCTGCGTATAACAAGCTCGCTGAAGTTGTTAAGCGCCACGGGTTCAGTAGCGCGGAACAGTGGACGCAGGCTGGGGATCGGATATTTCACGCCTGGATGGCATTAGAAATGGGCACGCAAGGTGCCGAGATTAACCAGGAGATCAAAAACGCCCTGGCGGCGCTCGACAGCAACCCTGATCTATCCCCCGCGCAGAAAGAGCAGATGAAAGCGATGATGGGAGGGGCTATGGCGGCCATGCAGCAGGCCAGCAGTGCACCAAAAGCAGATATGAACGCGGTAAAGCCCCATGTGAACGCACTCCGGGCTGCAACCGGGAGCGAAATGAATTAAATAGGCAGCACTGAAGTCAGGACGCAACATGTGTTGCTCCAACCACTCCGTGACAGAACCATTGAGCCGGCTAAAGTTAAAGGCAAGCCTTATCAACCGATTTACGTAGAGGTTACTGCCGAATTGGAGGAGAATGCCCCCGATGGTTTCGCTGCTGACTACGATGGGGTGTGCCGCTTCACTGCGCTACTTACCGTCAACAACTCTAGTCCGGCCGCTTGCAAGGCCCCCTGGCCAATAAATAAGGATTGATAGCACGGGAAACGCGCCGCGCTCTTATCCTGTGGTTGGACACGCCCGGCTGCACTAAAGATAAAAGTCATCAGCCCTTAGCGGCACTGCTGCGCGATTAGCAGAGATGGATAAATTTAAATATGAACAAGAAAATTTGCTACTGCTTCAATTACACTGAAAGTGACATCCGCAACGATCTCCTTCGAAACAACGGACAATCTTCAATTCTCGAAAGGATCGTTGCAGAAAGGCAAAAAGGAGCCTGCCAGTGTCCCACGAAACATCCAGAAAGCAGGTGATGTCTTGCTGACGTTCGCCGTGTTGTGAACAAAGCAAAAAAGGGAATTGACGCAAAATTGAAACGTTGAAGGGGTGCAAGTTACACCCTGAAAATTAAGTTTCTGCCCCGCTGCGCAAAAGCAAACAACTGCATAAAACCAAAGCGCTCGCCCAGAAACCTGCGCAACACAACCAGCGCGCCCCTCTGAAAAAGCAGCTATAAAAATCTCCAGCCATTGACTCTTGCGGTAAAGGATAGAAACTGAACATGGTCGAGCCGGAGCGGTGCCCGGCCTCTTCCTGCCATAGCTCTACCATAGCTCTATAATTAAATGACGCGCACGTTAACGTATGCTGCCGCGTATACATAATTAGCAAGACTAACCTTAACAGCCGTTTGGCAAATATTTTATTTGAATTATTTGCAACGCAGGGAATTCTACCATGACAGGCTATAGCTCCTTTTTGAAAACAGTTTTTGCCGCTAGCCTACTTTCACTTTCGGTAACGACCGCAGCGGTTGCCCAAAATTCAACATTGCAACCAATAAGCACTCGCTTTGCCCAGACCCAGACTGAAATAAGTCTGGACATCATGGCAAAACGCTTCTCCGATGTTGAACTGGATGAAGCCGATCAGTTTGATGGCTATACGGCCGTGTTTGAGCTGACCGTGCCGATTGCCGCTGATAAACAATTCAGGCTTTCGGTGCCCTTTTACACGAGCGGGGATGCGCGCCTGAAACCAGGGGGGGAGCCCATCCATATTGAGGGCAAAGGGGGGGTGTTTGATTACGCGACCCTGGAATTTGAATATCAAAAATATTTTGCCGAAGATGCGGGCTTCAATCTGGCCTACACTATTGGTGCCGGCATGAGAACCGCTACGCTGGATACCGGGACCGGTGATCTGTATAATCACACCGGGAGAATTATTGTGCTCGGTACAAAGATGGATAAGAGCGTTCATGGGGGTGAGGTTCAACTGTTGCTCAACGCCGGTATCCGGTTTTATTTTGATGCCGATGATCTGCACCCAGATGGCTGGGATGACTGGGTATGGGCTGATGTCAAAGGCGCGATTATTTTTAAATCCTGGGGCCGCTATGTGTGGCCGGTACTTGAGCTCACCTATCTGGGCGGTTTTCATGACTATAACGCGGTGGCCTTGATGCCGGAACTGATCATTCAGGTTACGGAGGCGGTTTCTTTGAAGCCGGGGGGGATTATAGGCCTTACAAGTGATGGTAGTCGAGGCGGCGTTACGGGTGAACTCTCGATCAACTTCTGAATTGCGTAGCGAGTCGCGCAAGATCGCGGCGCCGATTAAGCAAGTTTCTCTAAAAAAGGATAACGAAAGCACTGCCGCCGCCCAATTCGGCAGTGGCCGTTTCCACTCTTAATCAGCATATTTAATCGCAGGTCTAAATAATCTTGACATAAACAGGTGGTTGTTTAAGTTGATATGGATTCAACTTGTGCCAGCTCTACAGATGCAAAAATATTTACGGGAGGATAGTCATGCCAGCACATATCGAGACCAAGGCTCTGCACGCGGGATATACCGTGGAGCCAACAACGGGCAGTCAGGCGGTGCCACTGTATCGCACCAGTTCGTACAAGTTTCGGAATACAGAGCACGCCGCAAATCTGTTTGCTCTTAAAGAGCCAGGCAATATTTACACCCGCCTGATGAACCCCACCACAGATGTGTTGGAAAAACGGGTAGCCGCTCTGGAGAATGGCGCTGCCGCTCTGGCGCTGGCCTCGGGTACCAGCGCGATCTTTTACAGCATCATCAATCTGGCGCAGGCCGGGGATGAGATCGTAGCTTCGAGCTACCTCTACGGTGGTACCTATGTCCAGTTCAACGATATTCTGCCCCAACTCGGAATCAAGGTGGTGTTTGTTGATCCCGCCAAGCCGGAGCAGGTTGCTGCTGCCATCACCGACAAGACCAGAGCGGTATTCACCGAGACCATCGGTAATCCGAAACTGAATCTGGCCGATATCGAGATGCTGGCGCAGATTGCCCACGAGCATGGGTTGCCGCTACTGGTGGACAGCACTTTTACCACCCCGTGCCTGCTGCGCCCCCTTGAATATGGCGCCGATGTGGTGATCCACTCGCTGACTAAATGGCTGGGGGGGCATGGAGCCGGGATCGGGGGCATTGTAGTGGATGGCGGGCGTTTTGACTGGAACAGCGGCAGACATCCCCTCCTGAGTGAGCCGGATCCAAGCTACCACGGGGTGCGCTATGCCACTGATCTGGGGGAATTGAACCATCTGGCGTATATCATGCGCATGCGCCTGGTGCCCCTGCGCAACTTAGGTGCGTGCATCGCGCCGGATAATTCGTGGATGTTTCTGCAGGGGATTGAAACCCTGCCTCTGCGCATGGAGCGCCACAGCGCCAATGCCTTGGCCGTAGCACGATATCTGCATTCTCACCCGCTGGTGGAGTGGGTGAATTATCCCGGTCTGGAGCAGGATCCTTCTTATCCGCTGGCGCAGAAGTATCTGCCCAACGGGTTCGGCGCTATGGTGGTGTTCGGGATCAAAGGGGGCGAAGCGGGCGGGCGCAGATTCATTGAAGCGCTGCAACTGTTTTCCCACCTGGCTAATGTGGGGGATGCACGCAGCCTCGCGATTCATCCGGCCTCCACCACCCATGCGCAGCTCACGCCGCAGCAGCAGGCCGCGGGGGGGATCAACCCGGAGCTTGTCCGTCTCTCCATCGGGATTGAGCACATCGATGATATTATCGCCGATCTGGAGCAGGCGCTGCAGATCGGCGCGAAGCAGTAAAAAAGCGGGGCAGTGCTTATTTGCCAGCCGGACGTTTGGATTTCAGGCCGATGCCCGCGGGGAGCAGTTCAATCTTCCCCTCTTTGTACAGGGTGCCCACGGCGCGCTTGAACGCTTTTTTACTCAGCCCGAGGGCGGCCTGAATCTCTTCCGGGGTGCTGCCGTCGTGCAATGGCAGGGTTTTGTGCTGCTGCAGTTCACGCAGAATACGCGCCCCGGCCTGTTCGCGTGCGACTTTTCCCACCGGCGTTAAGGATACATCCACCCCGCCATCTTCACGCACCCGCTGAACATAGACCTGCAAGCGGTCCCCGCGTTTGAGCCCTTCGGGAAGATCGCTGCGGTACAGGAGTCCGGCGTAGGTGTGGTCCAGAATCAACTTGACGCCCAAATCGGTGAATTGCCAGACCAGGGCGCTTACCTCCTGCCCGGGAACCAGCGCGCTGGGATCGGGATTTAAAAACCGTTCCACTTTGGCGCTGCCGATCAGCCGCCCGCTGTTGTCTACCCCCACATGGATGATGTAGTGGCGGTCGAGCTGCATCGGTTCCGGCTGCTGCGCAAAAGGAACCAGCAGATCCTTGTCCAGACCCCAGTCCATGAAAGCGCCATATTGATTGGTCTGCTTAGCCCGCATCAGAGCAAATTCGCCACTCTGGGCGATGGGCGGCTCAAGGGTGGCGATCAGCACCTCTTTGCGTCCGCGATACACAAACACCTGGATGCGTTGCCCCGGTGTGGCCTGAGGGGGAACCTGGCTCTGGGGCAGCAGAACGCTCTGCCCTTCGTTCCAGGCCAGGGTTGCGCCCCGTGCGTCGATCTGGAGAATTTCAAGATTGTGGGTTGTGCCGATTTCAAGCACTGTTTCGTTATTCGTGGTCATGGTTGTGGCCCTGGTTGTGGGTTGGTTTTGCGGACAAAATAGATCCTGGCGGAGTTTAAGCCCGGCACCGCGGGCGTTATTGTGTCATGGCGTTACAGATCTTCTAGCTCATTGCTGATACAGCTTCCGGGTTTTTTCCACCTCTTCGGCGTAGTGCGCCAGCACCGCCCGGCGCGACAGCATATACCGCACCCGGCGCTTATTCCCCGATTCTACCACAGGAATCTCCTCCAGGTTACGCGAAGAGATCTTTTTCATCACCTCTGTCAGGTGTTCCTCTCCGGTGGCGCTGATAACCTGCTGGGTCGCCAGATCGCGGGCGATGATGAGTCCGGGGGGCAGCTCTTCATTCAGGATACGGCGGATATCGTTGACGGAGAATATGCCGCACATGTTCCCTTCTTTATCAACTACGGGGAAATACGCACACTTTGCATCGGACACCAGGCGCAGAATCGCGGGCAGCGGGGTCTCTTCCGGCACCAGCAGCGGTTTTTCCCCCTTTGCGGCCAAATCGGCGACGGTAATGCCCTCAAGCACATCGATGACAAAGTCGCCGAAGTGCGCCTGAGAATCGATCCGCCCCTTGACCTGCTTTTCGTAGATGCTGTTATCCCGCATCACCAGCATGGAGACCACACACACCAGCATCAGCGGGGCGATCAGACCGTAGTTGCCGGTGAGTTCGCTGACCATGATCAGGGTGGCGATAGGGGCATTGGCGACGCCGGAGAAGAATCCGGCCATCCCGATGAGGACATACGCCTGCGGGTGCTGGGTCAGGGTGGGGAACAGAATTTCTGCGGAAGCACCAAAGGCGCCGCCGAGCATGGCGCCGATCACCAGGCTCGGCGCAAACACCCCACCGGAGCCACCAGAAGAGATGGTCAGGCTGGTGGCGAGAATCTTGGCCAGCGCGATCACCACCATCACCCACAGCGCCATTTTACCGTAAAGGGCGGTCTGCACCCAGCCGTACCCCGAGCCCAGCACCTGGGGCACGAACATCGCCAATATGCCAAGGAGGACGCCGCCCAGGGCGGGTTTGAGCCATACGGGGATCGGGAGCTGCTTGAAGCGGTCGCGAATAGCGTAAAAGGTTTTTACATAGACCACTCCGAGGATGGCGCAGCAAAAACCCAGCGCCAGAAACAGGATCAGCTCGGCAGGTTCTTCAAAGCGAAAATCGGGGGTGGCCAGCAGCGGTTCCCAGCCGGTGATGGAGCCGAACAGGGAGAACGCCACAATGGAGGAGATAATGCAGGGAATCAGCCCTTCATGTTCAAATTCCGGGTCGTGGTACAGCACTTCGACGGCAAACAAGGCCCCACCCAGAGGAGAGCGGAAGGTTGCACCAACGCCGCCGGCTATTCCGGCGAGCAGGAGGATGCGCCTGTCGGCCATGCTCAGGCGCAGCTTGCGCGCGATGAAGGAGCCGAACCCGGCGCCGATCTGGGCGATGGGCCCCTCGCGTCCGGCGCTGCCGCCGGTCCCGATGGTGGCGATGGAGGCCAGGGCTTTCACAATGGGGACCCGCCCGCGGATAACGCCGCCGTGTTGATG
Organism: uncultured Desulfuromonas sp.; assembly: GCA_964444945.1. Lineage (GTDB taxonomy): Bacteria > Desulfobacterota > Desulfuromonadia > Desulfuromonadales > Desulfuromonadaceae > JAIVHC01. The sequence continues at coordinate 16,974 of CAYUJC010000036.1, read as the reverse complement.
AAAAGCGCCAATGGCGGCATCGGTACCGTGTCCTTCTGCTTCTGGGGCATAGGTGAATACCAGCCAGCCGCTGAACAGCCCTCCCAGCGCCGGGAGGATAAACAGCAACCAGTTTGAATCCATCCTGAGGCTGTTTACTTCTGCCACGGCGGCAATATCTTTGACCCCTTCCTGCGCGGGATGGTAGTTGCCGCCGAGCCCGAGGGACACATGCTCCAGGGTGTTGGTGGCGTAATAAAACAGCAGCGCCCCGCACCCGGCCACAACTCCGACCATCGCCGCCAGAAACAACAGGCGAAAGTCCGACCCGCCGAGCAGGATCTGCCAGCCGGCCTTGAGTTTCGCACGTTCAGAGGGAAAGAGTCCCACAGATGTCAGCCTTTCAGTCAATTACACAGAAAAAATTGAAGCACGATATTGAACCGTGACGCGCACGCAATGGATAGCACAGCGCGGGCATTTTTGCCAAATTTTCCGGCATAAGTTGGCGGCCTGATTGCTTAATCTACCTTAAGCATGGATTGCATCTGGCGGAAAAAATCTGTGGCGCGTTGCTCCTGTTCTTGCGGGTCCGGCTCGGGTTCTGCGACGCTGGTGATCTCCGGAGGCAGTTCGAGCAAAAAGCGGCTTGGTTGTTGCGCATGCATGCGCCCATAACGCTTGCGCTGGGCCGCGCCGGTAAGGAGCAGATGTTCGCGCGCACGGGTGATGCCGACGTAACACAGGCGGCGCTCTTCGGTAATGTCACCCCCCTCTTCCAGAACCCTGGAGTGGGGCAAGGTGCCTTCCTCCATCCCCACCAGAAACACGCACGGGAACTCAAGCCCTTTGCTGGAGTGCAGACTCATAAGGACGACAGCATCCTGCTGCAGTTTTTCCTCCTTGGTGTTCCGTCCGGGTTCATCACGATCGAGGAGGGAGACTTTTTCCAGAAAACCCCCCAGAGTCGCGATCCCCTCCCGCTCGATGTAGGATGCCAGGGCGTTGATAACTTCGTGCATGTTTTCCACCCGGCGGCGCGCCTGTTTGGGGTCGTCCGCCTCGCGATAGAGTTCCTCTTCGAGGCCGATCTCTTCAACCAGGTTTTGCGCGGTGGCCAGCAGCTGATCAGGATAGTTGAACAGGCGTTTATAGCGCAGCATCAGGTGGATAAAGGCCTGAACCCGCTGCGCCGCCTTCTCGCCAACGTGCTGGGGAAGCTCCGGTTGTTGCATGATATCCCACAACGGTTGTTCCTGTTCGAGAGAGAGGGTGATCAGGCGTTGGGCGGTGGTTTCGCCGATGCCCCGGCGCGGGTAGTTGAGAATCCGCAGCAGGTTGACTTCATCGTCCGGGTTGGCCAGCACCTTCAGGTACGCCAAGGTGTCGCGCACCTCGCGGCGGTCAAAAAACTGCTGCCCGCCGATGAGAACATAGGGGATGTTGGCGTAGCGCAGCTGTTCTTCAAACGCACGCGACTGGCCGTTGGTGCGGTACAGGATGGCAAAATCGCGGTGGGTGTATTTAAAGCGGGAGCGCAGGGTATGGATCTCATCGATGATGGTGGTGGCTTCATCTTCTCCATCGGCGCAGCACAGATAGCGCACCGGCTCGCCCGGAGCGCCACTGGTCCAGAGTTGTTTTTCGTGCCGGGTGGAGTTGTGGCGGATCAAGGTGTTGGCCGCCGCGAGGATATTGGCGCTGGAGCGGTAGTTCTGCTCCAGTTTAATCACCTGCGCTGCGGCAAAATCGTGCTCAAAATCGAGGATGTTACCCGCCTGGGCCCCACGCCAGCCATAGATGGACTGGTCATCATCGCCGACGACGCAGAGGTTGCCTTGTGGGCCGCAGAGTTCGCGCAGCAGGCGGTATTGCACGTGGTTAGTGTCCTGATATTCATCCACCATGATGTATTGAAAGCGGGTGCGGTATTGTTCCAACACCGTCGGGTGGGCGTGGAAGAGTTCAATGCACAGACACAGGATGTCGTCAAAATCGATGGCGTTACAGGCTTTGAGAGCGTGCTGATAGCGCGGGTAGGTCAGGGCTGCCAGCTGGGCGTATTCATCGTGGCTCGATGCCTGCAGCTGTTCGGGGGTGAGAAGAAGGTTTTTTGCGCTGCTGATGCGCTGCAGAATGTGTTCGGCGTCGATGTTTTTGCCAGCGCTGGTGGTGCGTTGAGGGAGTAAATCGCGCACCAGGCGGAGCTGGTCTGCACTGGCGTAGATGGAAAAATTCTTTTTGTACCCCAGGCGCTCAATGTGCTGGCGCAAGATCCGCACCCCGAGGGAGTGAAATGTGGAGATTATCAGCCCTTTGCCGCGCTTGCGCCCCACTTCAGCCATTACGCGCGCGCGCATTTCGCGTGCCGCCTTGTTGGTAAATGTCAGCGCTACGATCGCTTCAGCTGCGGTGGTGTGCAACAGCCTGGCGATGCGACTGGTGATAACCCTGGTTTTGCCTGAACCGGCCCCGGCCAGAACCAGCAGGGCTCCTTCAGTATGTTCTACTGCTTGCTGTTGTGGAGGATTGAGCTGTAACATCGGTATCCTTTTTTTTGGTTTTTTGCCGTTTTTTATGGATGCTTTTGCAGCGTCTTTATGTTTTAATGCACCAATGATTTAAATTAAAGCGGTCTGAGTGCTGGAGGTGGAACGGAAAACAGTGCCAGACCAAAAAACAGTGCCGGACCAAACAAGGTCTTGCTTCTTTTGCCAGGATTCGTGTAATTTATCCGCCATGTTTCGAATTGTCATATTACTTGTAAGCATTTTGTGGGCCTCACTGGTCTTTGTCTCTTGGGATGAACCCCAGGCCAGTATCGGTACAGCTACCGCCGCCGAGGCGATACAACCGGACGCCCGCTCCTGATTTCCCCCCTGTTTTTAGGCACGTGGTGCTCTTTTCTGCTGCTTTGCCATTTTAACATCCTGCATTTCTCCCTGCACTACCCCGAAGCAGAACCTGTTTGCTTTCTGCCAGATATTACCCTGTTGTCCAGTTCACGCGGGCCGTTGGTGTCATGCCCGGCAGCACCGCTACTGGGCTTGGGCGATCTTCCTCCCCCTGCCCCTTAAAATAAATTTCAAAGGTAACGGCATCTGCTGCCCTGGCTACTGCCGCGCGCACTAAATGTGGCCTCGATGGCGTTGAGCACTTCCCACTTGTTCAAGGACCATAATGGGGCCAGCAGGGTCGCGCGTGGGCCGTCGCCAGTAAGGCGATGGATCAGGGTGTCCGGGTGCAGGCGCTCCAGAAAATCCACCGCCAGATTGACATATTCATCCTGACTGAGTACCTCAATTTCACCACCGCTGTACATGGCCCCCAAGGCGGTGCCGCGCAGAATATGGAGAAGATGGATCTTGATACCATCCACCTGCAGGCGTGCCATCTCGTCGGCGGTGTGGAGCATCTGCGCGCGGGTTTCGCCGGGCAGCCCCAGGATTACATGCACACACAAGGGGATGTTGCGCTGCTTCACTCCGGCGACAGCCTCCACAAAGGTGGCATAATCGTGCCCCCGGCGCAGCAAGTTAAGGGTGGAGTCGTGGCAACTCTGTAGCCCCAGTTCCAGCCACAGGTCGGTGCGCTGTGTATAACCACCAAGCAGATCAAGCACCTCCGGGGCAACGCAGTCGGGGCGGGTGCCGATGGCCAGACCGACCATATCTGGAACCGCGAGGGCTTCATCATACAGGGTGCGCAGGGTTTCAAGCGGGGCATAGGTGTTGGAAAAGGGCTGAAAATAGGCGATAAACTCTTTGGCTTTGTACTTGCGCCGCATGATCTCTTTGCCGTGTTCTAGTTGCCCGGTGATGGAGAGGGGCCGGGCAATGCCGCTGGAGCCAGAGCCAGCGGAGTCGCAGAAAAGGCACCCGGGGTTGCGGCGCCCCTGCTCCCGGTTGGGGCAGCTGAAGCCGCCATCGACGGAGATTTTATGCACCCGATGACCAAACTGCTGTTTCAGATATCTGGAGTACTCGCGGTAGGGCTTGTTCATAGTGCCGGGGTTTCTGGTTGAAGGTGCAGGGGAGCTGGGGGCTTAAAAAGTCTCTGTGGAGGTTTTTTCTGGAGCGCCGCCCGGAGGCTGTGCTTGGAGCTGCTCCAGATAGGTATCCCACTCAGTGGGGAGCAGATCACGCTTTTTAGAGTTGCATTCCTTGCAGCAGGGGACACAATTACCTTTAGCGCTCCGCCCGCCGCGTACCAGCGGGACAAGGTGATCCAAGGTGAGCTCTTTGGGTGCCACCTCCCCATTACAGTAGTAGCAGCGCCCTTTGGCGATGCGGTTCTGCCACCACTGACTTTTACGCAGCTTGCGCGCGCTCTCGCGCTCTTTACGCAGCTGCTCTTCCGAAATGTCGGTAAAAATGTGCATGGCGTCGATGATGGCACAGCCAAGGGCCAGAATACAAGGAGATCGATCTCCCCGCTTGAATTTATGCTGGATTTTCTGCCCGCCAGCGCCTAAAAACGACCCATAGACTACAGCCCCACGATTTGCGGGGATGGAACAGGAGTTGATATGAAGGTTTTGATTGTCGGCGCAGGCCAGGTGGGATGCTTTTTGGCCCAACGCCTGTGCAGCGAAGGACACGAGGTGGTGCTGGTCGATCAGGATCAAGCCCATCTCGATCGGGTGCAGGAAGAACTAAACGTTATGACCGTTGGCGGCAACGGGGCTAGCGCTGAGGTGCTGGAGAGGGCCAAGATCAAAGGGTGTGATATCTTTATTGCCGTCACCGACAAGGACGAAGTCAATATTCTGGCGTGCCTGCTGGCGCGCGAATATCAGGTGGGCAAGCGCCTGGCGCGGGTTAAAAGTATCGAATACAGCAGCCAGGATGCGGTGTTATCCAAGGAGAAACTCGGCATTGACCTGCTTATCAATCCGGCGGATGAAGTGGCCGACGAAATGGTCAAAATCGCCTGTCACAGTGGCGCGTTCGATGTTGCCGAATTCGTGGAGGGGCGGATTCAGTTCCTCGGCTATCGTATCGATGCCAACAGCCCCCTGCGTGGCATAACCCTGCAGGAGTTGGGGGAATTACGCGGCATCTACGATTTTGTGGTGGTCGCCATTACCCGTGGGGATAAAACCATTATCCCCCGTGGCGACGATGACATAGAAGAGGGCGACAGTATCTATATCATCGCGCGCGAAAAAGATCTGCCGGCTATTCAGTATATATTCGAGAAAAAAAGGGAGAAAAAGCGCCGCGCGCCACGGGTATTTATCCTGGGGGGGAGCCAGGTTGGGGTGCGGATAGCGACACAGCTGGAGGAGCTTCATTTTGATGTGCGGCTGGTGGAAAGAGATCTGCGCCGGTGCCGGAAGGTGGCGGCAAAACTGAAAAAGACCACGGTTATTCAGGCCGATGGCAATGATATGCCGGCGTTGCTGGAGGAAGGGCTGGCGCAGGCGGAAGTGTTTATTGCCGTCACTGACTCTGATGAAACCAACATTCTGTGTTCCCTGTTATACAAGCAGCAGGCGCAGGGGCGTACTTTGGCGCTGATCAACCGGCCGGAACTGTTGAATCTGGCTCCAGGGCTGGGGATTGACGCGTGTGTGTCTCCGCGGATGGCGGCGGGTGGAGCGATGCTCAAATATGTGCGCTCCGGCAGCGTGGTGGCCCTCTCCACCGTTGAGGGGAGCAATGCGGAGGTGCTGGAGCTGGAAGTCAAGGCGGGGAATTCCCATATCAATGTACCGCTGAAATCGATGAATTTCCCCAAGGGGGCGCTGGTGGCGGCAATCGTGCGCGGCGCGGATTACCAGATAGCTACCGGAGAATCAACCATCAAGGCCGGGGATCGGGTGGTGGTGTTTGCTCTGCCCGAAGCCCTGGTTAAGGTAGACAGGTTTTTTGCATAAATGGATATCCGCAGTGTTGTATATATTCTGGGCTCTTTGTTGCTCTTTTTGGCGCTGGCGCTGCTGCTGCCGGTCCCCTTCGCGCTCTACTACCACGATGGCACCGCGGCGGTGTTTGGCTACAGCGCCGGCATAACCCTGGCGGCAGGAATGCTCATGTTTATGCGGTTTCGCGGGCATCGGGAGTTGCATGTGCGTGAAGGTTTTGCCGTAGTCTCTTTTTCCTGGCTCCTGTTTGCCCTGTTCGGGGCGCTGCCGTTTGTATTATCCGGCGCAATTTCATCCCCGCTTGATGCGGTATTTGAGACCATGAGTGGTTTTACCACTACCGGGGCCACCATCCTTACCGAAATTGAACATATGCCCCAGAGTCTGCTGTTCTGGCGTGCCCTTACCCATTGGCTAGGCGGCATGGGAATCATTGTCCTGTCGCTGGCTATTCTCCCGATGCTCGGTGTCGGTGGGATGCAGTTGTTTCGGGCGGAAGTGCCGGGGCCGACGGCGGACCGGCTGAAGCCCAGGATTCAGGACACGGCCAAGTTGTTGTGGGGGGTATATGTGACCCTCACCGCGGTGGAGACGTTGCTGCTCATGGGAGGCGGGATGAGCTTTTTCGATGCCCTCTGTCACGCATTTGCTACCATGGCCACAGGGGGGTTCTCAACCCGCAACGCCTCGGTGGCTGCATATGACAGCGCATATATCGATACGGTGATCACCTTTTTCATGTTTGCAGCCGGAGCGAATTTTTCTCTGCACTACTATGCGCTGCGGGGGCGGGTTGGCACCTATTTTCGTAATGAGGAGTTTCGCTTTTACCTGTTCATCACTATCGCCGTTACCGCTGTGCTCATGTGGCAAAATCACGGGAGTGTGTATGGTTCGCTCCTTGAAAATCTGCGTTACAGCGCGTTTCAGAGTACGTCGATTCTGACTACGACCGGCTTTGCCACCGCTGACTACGAACAATGGGCGGTGCTGGCGCAGTATCTGCTGATGTTCACTATGTTTGTCGGGGGCTGTGCGGGGTCGACCGGCGGGGGGATAAAGGTGGCGCGAATTCTGCTGCTGCTCAAACATGGGTTGGCACAGTTGTTTCGCCTTATCCATCCGCGCACGGTGCGTCTGGTCAAGCTTGGAAATCAGGCGGTAGATCCCGAAGTGATGCAGGCGATCCTGGGCTTTTTCGCCCTGTTTATGGGGGTGTTTGTTGCGGCCTCATTTTTACTTGCCGCGTGCGGTATGGATCTGGTCTCTGCCGGAGCTGCGGTTATCGCCACCTTGGGCAACATCGGCCCCGGTCTTGGCAGCGTGGGCCCGGTGGATAATTATGCCCACGTGCCTGCCTTTGGTAAAGTCGTGCTGATTATGTGCATGCTCTTGGGTCGGCTGGAGCTGTTCACGGTGCTGGTGCTGTTTCTCCCGTCGTTCTGGCGGAAGTGAAGGGTGGCAAACCCTCCATCCATATCAAAGGCACCTAGTTGAACATAATATAGCCCATCTGGCGCCCGGTTTGCCCCTTGTCACGCCGGTACGAAAACAACATGTCGCGGTTTTTATAGGTGCACAGGTCACTTATATCGCAGTTTGAGTCCTTGATTCCAGCCTGCTGCAGCTGCATTACGCAGCTTTGGCGCAGATCAAGGTTCCATTGCCCCAGCTCGACCTCGGTGGAAATTTCTTTCCAGTGGCCACTCCCCCCCGGATTGCGAAAGGCATCGCGCGCCTCTTTGCCCACCACATAGTGCTCCTTGCTGATGCCGGGGCCGACCGAGACCTGCAGCACTTCGGGGGTGCAGCCGAATTCATGCTGCATGGAGGCGATGGTGGCGCCGATAATGCCATAGGCGGCACCGCGCCAGCCAACATGTACTGCGGCAGCCACGCGCTGGTGCGGGTCGAAGATCAGGATTGGGTAGCAGTCTGCCACGGTAATGCCGAGCATGAGGCCGGGCTGGTTGGTGACGATAGCGTCAGCCTCTACATCCTGAAAGTGGCTGACATCGTAGTTTTTATGCCCCACCACCACGACATCGCACCCGTGCACCTGTTTCACCAGCAGCAGCTGGTGGTGGGCGATGCCGAACGCACGTGTAAGGGTGGCCAGATTCCCTTCAACATTGTGGCGTGAGTCTTCGGTGTTGATGCCGAGATTGAGCGAATTGAACGGGGCTCGACTGATACCGCCGTTGCGGGTGGTGACCCCGGCAACCACGGTTGGCGCAGAAGTCCAGTCGGCTTGCAGGCAGTTGAGTTTATCCTGTTTAACCAGTTTCATAGCTGATTCCTGTCTGGATCTATGGGAAATTCAAGGGGTAATTTGAAACGCATCCGGGGTGTTTAAGGTGTATTTATCATCCAGGGCGGTAATAATCTGTGCCATATCTGTCGGTAGCGGGGTGGAAAATTCCACATATTCGCCGCTACGGGGATGGATAAACCCCAGCACGCAGGCATGCAACGCCTGGCGCTGTAGTTGTTGCATCAATGCCCTGATGTGGGGGTCGGTAATGGCATTGGCGCGTTTCGGGTTGCCATAGGTCCGGTCTCCAACTACTGGCAGGTTCATCGCGGCCAGATGGACCCTGATCTGGTGGGTGCGTCCGGTCTCCAGGCGCATCTGCAGCAGAGTAAGGCGTTCGTTGGTATAGCGGCGCACCACCTGCCAATGGGTGACGGCGCGGCGCGCATGGGTGGAGAGGGTGCTCATTTTCTTGCGCGCGCTCGGATGGCGACCGATAGCTTTATCAATGGTGCCGGTCGCGTTCTGGACCTGCCCCTGCACCAAGGCAACGTACTGTCTTCCCACACTGTGTTCCTTGAATTGCTGCGCCAGCGCCTGATGACTGAGATCGGTTTTACCCACTACCAGGACACCGGAGGTGTCTTTGTCCAGCCGGTGCACAATGCCGGAACGTAACGCGCCGCCGATGCCGCAGATGGCGGGGCAGTGGTGCAGCAGGGCATTAACCAGGGTGCCGCTGGTGTGGCCGTCAGCGGGATGCACCACCATGCCGGCGGGTTTGTTGAGTATAATAAGGTCGGAATCTTCGTACAGAATATCTAAGGGGATATCCTCCGGGACCGGGTCATACTCCTGCACCTGGGGCAGAACAATTCTGATGCTTTCACCGCCGCGCAGGCGCAAGCCCGCCTTGATAACAGCGTCATCGACATGGATCTGTCTGGTCTCGATAAGGCGCTTGAGCTGGGCACGGCTGATGTCCGGCAAGGTCCGGGCGAGGAAGCGATCCAGGCGCTCCGGCACTTGCCCCGGTTCAAAGGTAAGTTCTATGGTTTCACCCATCTACCAGATAGAGCTCTCGATTTTACCCGCCTGTTTAATCATCACATCGACGATGGCGCGATCATAAAGTTGCTCGCGGGAGGCGATGGTGGTGGCGACCCGTTCACGAAAGTGTTCGCGCCCTTCCTGCAATTCAGCGGCGAGCAGTTCAAAGATGTTGTCGTTTTTAATCCCTTCGCTGACTTTATCCTGATTGTACAGAGCTATATCAGAAACGATAGCCCGGGCCAGACGAAATGCCAGATCCGGATCTTCAACCTGTCGCGCCATGAGGATCTCCTGTTGTATGCGGTGGTCTGCGCCGGAGAGCATGCGCAGACAAAATACGGGCAGAATTATTGTGGTGGTTTGATGCGCAGAGCGTAGCTAAAAACCCCAATTTTGTCAAACAGATGCTTAGGTTCTGATCTCTGCCGCTGTTGGGATAAATTCAGGCGCAAAAGCATTATCCAGCGGCAGGGATATGGCCCAGAAAGCGAAACAGATCCAGATGGTTGCCCCGAAAGTCGGGAGTGATGGCGCTAGCACGATTAATCACCCAAGTATCGACGAGAAAGGTTTTGATCCCCAGATGGATCGCGCTCAAGTCGTGCACCGTGTCGTTACCCACCATCAGGCACTGCTGGGGTTCAAGTTCGAAGGTATCCAGGAGTTCGCTGAAGTAGGCCAGGTTTGGCTTGCAGTGACGACTGGTTTCATAGCTCGAAACATGCAGGTAGTCAAAGTGGTCAATCCTGCCCCATTTCAGCCGCGCTTCGGTCACCGGGCGGGGGAAAACCGGATTGGTGGCGATGATAATGCGCAGCTGCTTCTCTGTACAGCGGGTTATAATTTCTGGCGCCAGCGGCAACGGCTGAATATATTGCTCCAGGCGTGGTAACTCTTCGGCGTAGAAACATTCCAGCCCGGAGCGAAACTGTTCCGCTTCGATTCCCATATCCTCTTTTGCTGCCTGCAAATAAAAATCCTCGTTGGTCAGGCTGCCATCACTCCCCTGTTCGATGCGCTCCGTAGTGCGTTTAAGCATGTTACGGACAAACAGGGACTGATCAACCCAGGGTGGCAGACATCCGGCCAGACCCCCCAGATATGCCGGAATAAACTGATACATATCCACATTCAGCAAGGTGCCGTCCAGGTCAAACAGGATAGTGTCAATACCACTGAGCTTTGGCATGTTCAAATACTCCGAGACCATTTCAGGAGACAAAAGAGCGGAAAGACCGCAGAAAAAAGCAGAAAGGGAGCCAACTTTGTGTAGTTGCCTCCCTTCGCTGTGTGGTGCCGGCACGTAGATATGTGCCGCCTGCTTAACAGGCGCGGACTACTTGCTGTGGCACACGCCGCACTCGCCGATGCCCATATCGTTATGACATGAGGCGCACAGGCCGTGACCACCTTCCATAGTAGAAACATCGATTTTGCCCGGGGTTTCGCCATGGCAGTCGACACAGCCCAGCATCTCGCTGTGGGTATTGTGGTTGAAAACCACTTCGCCTCTGGTTGCACCTTTGTAGGTGTAGACGCCGGGCTCCTGCGTGCTCACCTTGGTAATGGGTGAATTGGTGCCATCGTGCTGGGCAAGAAATACAGTCACAAGGGCAAACGCAAGCAGGACAATCACCAACAAAATATTTTTCATTTACCTAGCTCCTTCTTCAGATATTCATGGCAATCCATTACAGCAAACAGCTTGTTTGTACATCGAACCTTGCCGCGTGTCAATTCAGATGTGAAAAAAAGAGGGCCGTGGAATTTTGGCATAATTTCATCGTGGTCTCAGACAAAAGGGTGAGGAACAAAACGCTTTTCTATTTATTCAACCTCTGGCTTTGCACATCTGTCTCTACTCGCGTATAATGGGAGTTTAGCATCGAATCCAAATTCCAGCCCGATTTTAAACAACTTAGTATGTGCCCCATACGTGCCCATATGCGCTTTTTACAGGCACGTATTGGAGAAAGCCCCCGGCTTTTTAAGTAAATCAGCGAACCGAAAAGATTGTCATGACAAATATAAAAGAAGAGGTGCGTGAAGAGATAAAGGAACTGCAACTGGGGCTGAAAATCCGGCGCCTGCGCCAGGAACAGCGTCTGACCCTGCAGGCAGTAGCTGAAAAAACCGGACTGTCCAAGCCTTTGTTATCCCAGATTGAAAACAGCCAGGTGATTCCCCCTTTGGCAACTCTATTGCGTATTGCGCGGGCCTTCGATGTCAATTTAAGTTATTTTTTTGAAAGCGAGCGCGATGAAAACAAGTGTCTGGTAGTACGTGCCGGGGAACAACGCGCGCGCCAGCTACGCACCAATCAGCACAGTAGAGAAGTGCAACCCTACACCTATAATTCGCGCGCATACGGCAAAAGCCAGCATAAAATGGAGCCATTCGATATTGAATTTCTGGTGCGCGAATGGAGCGATGATCTGCTGGTGCGCCATGAAGGGGAAGAGTTCCTGTATCTGCTGGAAGGCGAAGTTGAATTTCGCTACGCAGAGCAGACCTATCGCCTCAGCGCCGGAGATTCGGTATATTACGATTCCAACGAATATCACGGCTATATTGCCGTGGGGGAGGTTACCCCGCGCGCCATTGCCGTGCTGTATTCGGGGCGTTGAGACCAAACCCCATAAAAAAATTTATGCGAACATGTCCACCAGCGGACAGTTCGCTTAGTCAGAGCACACCAAAGGCAAAAGGAGGAGATCGATATGGCAAAAGCAGGACTTTTACTGGCCGGATGCGGTGTTTACGATGGTAGCGAAATTCATGAAGCAGTTATCAGTCTGCTTGCCCTGGACCGGGCCGGGATGCAGGTGCAGTGTATTGCCCCATCCATGCAGCAGATGGATGTAATGGATCATCTGCGCGGAGAAGAGCAAAAGGATGAGCGCAACGTCTTGGTGGAATCGGCGCGGATTGCGCGCGGGAATGTCCTGAATCTTGCAGACGCTGATGTGGCTGATTTCAATGCCCTGGTGATTCCCGGCGGCTTCGGCGTGGCTAAGAACCTGTGCGATTTTGCCCTCAAGGGGGCGGATTGCAGTGTCAATCCCCAGGTGGAGGCGTTTATTCTCGCCATGATCGAAGCAGGGAAGCCGGTAGCCGCACTATGTATAGCACCGGTACTTGTTGCCAGAGTTTTGGGTAAAGCGGGTAAGAAAGTGAAACTGACCATAGGCAACGATGCCGACACCGCGGCGGCCATAAAGGCCATGGGCGCAGAGCATGTGGAGTGCAGCGTAAATGACTGCATAGTAGATAAAGAGTTCAACGTCGTCTCTACTCCGGCATATATGCTCGCTGGCTCAATAGCGCAGGCGGCGGCAGGAATAGAAAAAACCATCACCACCCTCAAAGGGATGCTCAAGAGCTGACCGGAGCATTTTCAGCATGGCAGTGGCGGGTGTTTCGGCGCAGCAGGAGTCACCGTAGGGTCGGAGGTCACGCCGGCGCCAGCACCGCGAGGCGAAATCCTCCGCAAGGGGAAGGCTGAAAATAATACACACGTTTGAAAAAGCCATTGACTTGCACAGGCGGATTTGCTAAAACGACTTCGCATCACGCTATAACAACTACATATGAGCGGGAATAACTCAGTGGTAGAGTGCAACCTTGCCAAGGTTGACGTCGCGAGTTCGAATCTCGTTTCCCGCTCCATTTTACAAAGGGCCCAGTCTAACGATTGGGCCCTTTTTTTATGGGTAAAATCAGAGGGTTCAATCATAGGCTAGTCTTAGCGCTTCCGATTAGGCTTCTCACCATTTCTTCCGGCATTGATTTATTCGCAAAGTCGGGCCTGGATCAAGTCCAAAGGTTGCGGTAAATTTCATCTCGCCTAATTGGGCGCTAGTTGAGCAGACCGGCACATCCACTTCTTGTTTGTCCTCGCTTTGTACTGCAACCCACGCATGAAATTCGACCATATCCAGCCCAAATCCAGATATATATGATCCTGGATCCTGCGCTCTACGTGGGTCTCCGCCAGCAACGCCCCCATTAACCTCAGCTCTGAAACCCCGCCAGGGAAGATGCTGGATAAAAAAATGAGTGAAGATTCTATAAAAAACAATTCTTAGAATTGTTACGCTGTTTCTTGTATGCTTTGCCTTGGTGGAAAAATTCTGGGGGACGGCATGGCAAAAAAAGATCTGTCTGAAAGAGATATTTGCTCCAAGTTTATCACCCCGGCGCTTTTGCACTCCGGGTGGGATCTCCATGCTCAAATTCGGGAGGAGGTCACCTTCACTGCCGGGCGTATCATTGTGCGCGGCAAATTATATTCCCGCGGTAAAGCCAAACGCGCTGACTATGTCCTCTACCACAAGCCCAATCAACCCATTGCTATCGTTGAGGCAAAAGATAATAAGCATAGCCTCGGGGCAGGGATGCAGCAGGCCCTTGATTATGCGGAAACCTTAGATATCCCGTTTACCTTCAGCTCCAATGGTGACGGCTTCCTTTTTCATGACCGCACTGGTCTACCAGGGCCGGTTGAACAAGAACTCTCTCTTGCGCAGTTTCCCACCCCTGCTGATCTTTGGCAGCGCTATAAAAAAGCTGATGGCAGCTTTAGAGCAGGTGATGCAGCATGAGTAATGTTGTTATCTACCAAGCAGAGGATGGGCATGCCAAGCTTGAAGTGCAACTCGACCAGGAAACTGTTTGGCTAAACCTAAATCAGATGGCTGAACTTTTTGATCGAGATAAATCGGTTATATCCAGGCACTTGAATACCATCTTCAAAAGTGGCGAATTGAGCAGAGAGGCAACTGTTGCAAAAAATGCAACAGTTCAAACAGAAGGTGGTCGTGATGTTATGCGATCAATCGATTATTTCAATTTGGATGTCATTATTTCAGTTGGTTATCGAGTTAATTCAAAATCCGGTATTCAGTTCCGCCAATGGGCAACGCAGATATTGCGCGAACATCTGGTCAATGGCTACACCCTTAATCAAAAACGCTTAGAAGAGCAGGCCGAAAAGCTCACCGAAATGCGGCAGGCGGTGGAGCTGCTCTCCCGCACGTTGGAGCAGCAACAACTAGTCATCGCGCTGGGGAAGGATGTCCTGCATGTCATTACCGACTACGCCTATGCCCTCTCCACTCTCGATCGCTACGATCATGGCTCTCTGGCCATTGAAGAAACCAGCGGCAGCGCAAAGTACATTCTTGACTACGCCACCGCCAACGACATTGTCCAATCGATGAAGGGAGATTTTGCAGGACTGTTTGGGCTCGAAAAAGACCAGGGGTTCAAGAGTGCTCTCGGCACTATTTACCAGACTTTTGACGGCAAAGAACTCTACCCCAGTGCCGAAGAAAAGGCCGCCAACCTGCTCTACTTCATCGTCAAAAACCACGCTTTCTCCGATGGCAATAAACGGATCGCCGCCGCTATCTTCATCTATTTTCTGGCACGCAACGGTATCCTCTATCGCGCAGATGGCTCCAAACGCTTGGGCGACAATGCCCTGGTGGCACTGACCCTGCTGATTGCCGCAAGCAAGGCAGAAGAAAAAGACACCATCGTCAAGGTCATCGTCAACTTGATCAATCGGAGTAACGACTGATGACTGCCGAAACATTTTTTGCCAATTTCGGCCATCTGGCCGATGCGCCCAATGGGGTGCAGAAGTTGCGGGAGTTTATCCTGCAGCTTGCAGTGCAGGGGAAGCTGGTGCCGCAGGATGCGAATGATGAGCCAGCTTCGGTGTTGCTGGAGAGGATTGAAGCTGAGAAAAGAAAACTTATTGCTACAAAGGAAATACGGCCGAAGAAGATTACTGTATTTGATAACGTGCCGTACCCTCTTCCAAAAAATTGGTCATGGGTGCCAATAGGGAACATTTGTAGAGATTGGGGTCAAAAAGTCCCCGATAAGAAGTTTAGTTACATCGAAGTCTCAGCAATTGACAATGAGAAAGGCGTAGTTACTGAACCTGCTGTTACTACTGTCGCAAATGCACCTTCTCGGGCGATAAAATTGGTGCAGCCAGGAACTGTAATCTACTCAACTGTTCGACCGTATTTGCTCAATATTGCAGTGATCGGCAAAGTGTTTGAGCCTGAACCGATTGCGAGCACTGCCTTTGCGATTGTTCATCCTCTTGGGGGGATTTCGAGTCAGTATATTTTCTGGTTCCTTCGTAGTCCATTTTTTATTGCGTATGTAGAATCAAAAATGCTTGGG
The DNA here is from genome assembly GCA_964444945.1 of uncultured Desulfuromonas sp. Taxonomy (GTDB): domain Bacteria; phylum Desulfobacterota; class Desulfuromonadia; order Desulfuromonadales; family Desulfuromonadaceae; genus JAIVHC01. Next base: position 1,615 of record CAYUJC010000036.1, on the reverse strand, counting down.
GTCGCTTATCCTGCAATCAACGACAGTCAATTTTTCTCTTGATTGTTTCCTCTCCCGCCCCTCGAAGAACAAAAACGCATCGTCGCCAAGGTTGACCAACTCATGGCCCAGTGCAACGAACTCGAAGCCAGCCAGCAAAAACAGCAACAGGGGCGGGTGCGCCTCAACAACACCGCCCTCGACGCACTGCTCACTGCCAGTAACCCCAACGAGTTTGCCGACCACTGGGAGCGCATCAGCACCAACTTCGACCTGCTCTACGACCACCCCGAAACCATCGCCAAACTCCGCGCCGCCATCCTCCAACTCGCCGTCCAGGGCAAACTCGTACCTCAAGACCCCAACGATGAGCCAGCTTCGGTTTTGCTGGAGAGGATTAAGGCTGATAGGCAATCAATGATTTCAGAGGGAGTATTGAAGAGATTTAAACCCTTGTCAGTTTTGGAGAGAAAAAATCATCCATTTATCACTCCAAGTGGTTGGGAGTTTGAACGAATGGGTAATCTTTTTCAGTTTATTGACTACAGAGGTAAGACCCCAGAAAAGGTTAGCTCAGGAGTAAAGCTGATTACTGCCAAGAACGTAAGGATGGGATATCTCAAGGAAGACCCCCAAGAGTTTGTCACGGAAAAGACATATCACGAATGGATGACACGGGGCTTTCCACAGATTGGTGATTTGCTGTTTACAACTGAGGCACCGATGGGGAATGTGTGTTTAGTGGAAAACGATGAACCCTTTGCTCTTGCACAACGAACAATAAATCTACATCCATTTGGGAAACAGAACTCCCTATACATAATGTTTGCAATTATGAGTGGGACCGTGCAAAGCCTGATATCGGAGCTTGCTACAGGAATGACAGCAACTGGAATCAAGGCTGCAAAGTTAAAGCTTGTGCCGATACCTCTTCCACCCCTCGAAGAACAAAAACGCATCGTCGCTAAAGTCGACCAACTCATGGCCCTGTGCGACGAACTTGAAGCCAAACTCAACCAAGCCCAGCAGAATAGTGAAAAGCTGATGGAAGCTGCTGTGCGGGAGTTTTTGGTGGCGGATTCAACCAGAAATGAGCAGGGCCAGGCCAAGCTAACTAGCTAAAATTAAAACAATTAAGTTCAAAATAGCGTATTTTTAGTCTTAGATGCATCTTTTAATGGCTTAAAAAAGTACTTTAAGGAAATTGTTGTGGTTAGCAGGCTGTCGGCAAAGAACGATAACCTGACTGGAATGAAGCCGTTGCAGTGGGCGGGCCAACAATTTAAAGTTGATATTAACAACCAACTTAACCGTGGACCTTTTGCAGGCAAAACTCAGGAGCACGATGTTTCTTTTGTCCTGCGTGAAGCTTTGAGTTACTTACAACAGTCATTTACCCACTCAAAAGGTGCTTTTAAGCGCTGAAAACTGTTAATAGCCTGTGCAGAATCAAGCGGTTAGCCTGGTCCGATCATGAAAATCCATACTATAAAATTATAGTAAGCTACTGTCAGCTTTTCGTATAGCAGGGTCATGGATAACCCTGTTTTGTGCTTAAGCAATGATATTTATTAATAGCAGGAACCTCTTGCAAAAGTCTTCCGCCAATGGCGGTTAGTTGTTGGCTGAACAGGTC
>CAYUJC010000035.1:0-25075 GCA_964444945.1 uncultured Desulfuromonas sp. | reverse complement strand
TAGCAACCGAGCGCCATCTTGAGGCTGGGTTTTCAAACGACTCCGCAATACTGGATAGAGCTTCGCATCGCCACAGAGCGCTCCGAGGCGCAGCAGTGTCGCCTGGCCTGCGGATGAAACTTCGAGTTCAATGGCCCGTCGCAGCGCCCCCGGGAGATCCCGATCACCGCGCAACAGTCCACCGCGCAAGGCGGCACATATCACCCCTGAGGTGACCCCGACCGGACGTGCGACGCCGAGCAACGGCTGGTAATAGGCGCGGAACAGTTCCAGACTGACCTTGGGATTGTCAGCGGCATAGGCCAGCGCAGCCTGTTGCAGTTCGGGGTCGCGGCGCTGCAGCTCAGCGCGATTATAAAGCGCTCCAGGGACCTGAAAGCCCTGCTCACGCCACAGGCTGAAAAGGATGGGGCGCAGTTTTTCGTGGTTGCGATACAAATCCAAGGTGCCGTGATCATCTTCGGGAGGAGAGAAAAGACACAACGCGGCGTAGGCGCCGAGCCCTTTGCCCCCTCCCTCAACCAAAATCTCTCCCGCCCGGCGGTGGCCCCTCTGGCGCACCTTGAAATCGGGGGACGAGAACTGGCTGGCGAGCCAGACAAAGCAGTCCGCGGTCTTTTCTGGCTGCAGCTCGACGACTTCTGGACACCGGGCCAACACATGGAAATGGAGCCGCAGAGCTTGTTCGAGACGTTCCAGGGGAGCAGCATCGCCAAGTTCCTGGAGCGGCCAGGCGTCTCTTTGGCGGAACAGAACCAGCGCAGAATCCCAATGGGTCTGGAAGTTGGTAACCTTCATGGTCAAAGTCAGTTCAATTCGATGGTGGAACCCTGCAGGCGCATCCGTCCTGCGGAAATGGTGTAGATTTCCTCTCCATCAACCCAAATGCGCCCGTCACCAGTGATCTCGATACGGCTTTCGCCGCTTTTCAGGCAAATACCGCCGCTTGCCTCAATCTCAAGTCGACCATTCTGATCTAGAACCAGAGGGGAGGGCATTTCACCCGGGTTGCGCAGCCTCGCCATGATGATCACCCCATCCTCGGCCGGCATCACCGCGACCCGATCGCCACTCTGCAGAAGCGAAACTTCGCTGAAATGGCCAACAACCTTCAGCTGTTCTCCGGCATTCTCAACTTTGATAGCGGCGCCGTTTTCGGTGGCAAGCACAGTAGCGACGCCAGTTTGCCCCTGTATCTGGTTCTGGTTGGGATACAGATGAGTTACGTTGTTATTCATAGGATGTTCCTTGTTGTAAATATAAATATAATCTACCCTTAAGCAGGATGATTTTTTTTATCAGTTATTGCCGATACTTCCCGCCTTGATGTTGATGAGCGCGGCGTTGATGCAAAGAGAAGGTGTAGCAAGGGTCAGATCACCCGCGCTATTGATCTCGATAGCACCGCTCCCCTGCCCGATATGGAGAGTGCCACCACCGCGCCCCTTGACCGTGAGCGCCCGTGCTGCCTGGATATTGGTCCCCCCCTGCTCAACCAGAATATCCAGGTTCTGACCCTTCACTTCGATTGACTGGGACTGCCCCACTTCGGTGAGCATATTGCCGGCGGCACTCTGAGTCAGATCGCCGTTTTCGGCCAGATAGAGGATATGCTCCCCCGCCTGCATCTGGATATCGGTGGCCGCCTGCATCTGTAGTTGCTGGTTTTTACTCATCAAGCGCTGGGCATTTTCGACCCGCACCAAGTGGTCGTTGCCCGACTGGAGTGTCTGCGTATCACCCGATTCGAGGCGCAGTTCCTTTTTAGCGTAGACCTCCATCTCCCCCTCTTCGGTGGCTAAACGCACCGAGTGCCCAGCGCTGTCAGCATCGAGAGTGAGAATATTTTTTCGCTCCAGGGTAAAAAGGTCGATCCTCTCCTTGCCCCGCTGATCGTCCATAATCAGCTGGTTTCCTCCCCAGGTACGCAAAATGTTTTGCGTCGGGTTGGCAGTTGAGACTGGACTGGCGCTATCTGGATTAGGGAGCACTCCGAGCAGAATCGGGCGATCCAGATCGCCGTTAATGCAGGTCATCGCCACTTCGGTGCCGGCATGCAAAGGAAAGTGTTGACCGTACAGATCCCCGCCATAGGGTTGCAACAGGCGGACGGCGTGGCTCGCCTGCCCCTCGGCAGCATCACCGTAATCGAAATCAACCCGCACTCTATAGCGCCCCTCAGTGTCGAGGTAAGCATACTCACCCCCGGTGGTTTCGACGCGAGCGCTAAAGGTGGCGTTGACCACTCGACGCTGCGGCAGGGGTTTGCGGTATGCCACTCCAGCGCGGAGCATTAACAGTTTGTTGCGGTAGGTCATCCCTTGGCGGTTCCCAGCATAGGCGGCACCAGACCCTTGTTCGCCCTGGTGTTCAACCTCGACCACCAGGTATTCGCCGTTTAATTCTGCAACTGGGTGGCCACTCATACTGAGATGACAACCGGGGACGATCCCCTGACAGTCCGATTCGGCAACAAAGGTTTCCCGCTGGCAGTCATGGGCCTGTTGCCGAACTCTAGCTAACAATTGTCCCTCATCCGGGTTTTTGAAATTCTCGCCGAAGCGCCGATCATCTCCATCTCCGCCCGCTTTTCCCGTCTGGGAAGCATTCACTTCGAGGGGGAACTGCGGGGTGCGGTAGTTATAATCCCGCAGCTGCACCCGCGCGGAGAGCATCTGCCCGCGTGGACGAAATGCGAAGATCGTCTCCAGACCTCGATTGGTGCCACTTTGCTCCTGGTAGAGCAGCTCACCGCCGGAAAGGGCGGGAAGATCTTCGCCTGCATCGTGAAAGACGATCCGCGATTTTTCCCGATCCGACGCGAAACGGAAGAACAGACCGTAGTGAGCGATAATTCGTTGGAGGAAATCGTAGTCTGTTTCGTCGTATTGGACGCAGTATTCTCGTAGCGGATATTGCTGGCGGGTGACAAAAGAAAAGTCATCGGCCTGAAGACCAACTCCAAGCAGCACCTCCTCCACCACTTGCGTAACCGTTTTGTTGAGAAAAACCCGGTTGTGCTGTGCCAACTTAAGGGGGAAAAGGGGAGATGTCAGGCTGGCAATGTATTCGTATCCGGCGGGAGTCTCACCAGCAAAGTTAAAATCACGGACCACTCCATGCACGAACACAGCAGGGTTACTCCAACCTAACTCAAACACCCCTCTCTGCCCAACTGCATGGGCAGGTTCAATCACCCCTTCTGAGCGCAAGGTGACAGCGAACAGGAAATCTTCAGATAGGGCATGCTCACTACCTGTAAATTCAGCAACCGCAAAGGTTTCATCAGGGATGCCGCGCACTCTGAAGGCAAAGTGGCTCTGGCTCGCAGAGCTATGTTTCGAAGATTGTCGAGATATCATGTCAGTACTCAGTCAACTTTTTTATCCGCAACCAATTTGAGGAGCGCATCTATTTCTTCACAGATTGTTTGCTCAAGTTCGAGGAATGAGTAGGGCGGAGAACTCCTTTTGACATGTTTAGAGGAAACCACTCTCTCCGGATTTACCTACTCACGAAATGGTGATATTTGTACCTCTTCTTTACTTTTCATCACCCCGAAAAAAGGTATAAGACTCCCCGTCCAGATATATTTCCTGAGGGACATGGTCCCCCTTAAAGACTATCTTATTCCCCCATTTCTCTTCTAACGGAAACATAACCACATTCTCATCCACCATTTTTGGTAGTTCTGGAATTTCATACATTCCAAGATAATGTAAGTCATGCGATAAAATTATTAATCTTTTAGTCAGCCGCTTATTTCCAAACTCTCTTAAGAAAACATATAAATGAAAGCATGTTATTTCGCTATGAACAGTTCCAAAATAGTTAAGGTCATAGCTGCCAATGAACGAATCTTGGCATGCTTCAGCCAACAAGATAGTTCTGACATTCTCAAGGTTCGACGGTTCTCTTTTCTCTTCCCTATCTTCAATTGCAGCGCAACATACGCAAAAAGAGATGATGCACAGTGCCACAAACAAAAATCGGGCTATTAGTTTTTTAGAAGCGCTTGTGTACATTTATTCAACACCTTTGGTTGTTTTTTCTAGACTTAAAATTTCTGCTGCATACCAATCCCGGTGTTCAACTCCAGGGTGCTTGGAGTATTCTTTTATATTACCGTTATATCGTCTGAGGGCTTGGGCGTCTCCTCTATATTCAACCTCATTCCCTAAGGAGTCATGCTTCCATCCCTTATATTTGAGCCACTCCAAAGCAGTCTTTGAACTTTTCTCAGGAGTCATTATTTCGTTTTTCACCAGTCCTAGTTTGGACTTTTCAGGCACCCAATCGCCCGGATTGTTGACTTGCAATGGATCTGTTATAAAAGCTTCTCGATGCCCGCCGGATTCAATCATTGCCTGAGCCTTTAATCTTCTCACTGTCCAATGTCCGGGGTCGCCATTTTTCAAGCCGTACTTCTTATTGTACGATTCCACTGCAATACTAAACATTTCATCATTGGCAGACCTCCAAGCATTTTCTCCAGTTTCTGGATATCCGGAGATCGCCCCTACCTTTAGATATTGAGATAATTCGATTTGGGCTGTTCCCCCTTGGTCCTCTTTTTCTACTAAAACAGTAGGATCAATAGCCCCTTTTTCAACTTCAGATTGTGCATCAGGATCCTCGCTCGGTTCAAAAAACTTCCGCGCAGCTCCGGGTAGGGTGGTGAGGAGGCCGAATTCTGGATTCGATCCGCTGCTACTTCCTGCGCTTGCACCACTCCCGCCGCCTCCTTGTGAGCTCTGCGCACCATCTATGCTGACGCTCTGGCCGTTAATATCGACGGTGTGGGAATCGATGTTGATGTTGCCTTGTGGGTCGATGCTGATGGCGCCACCGCTCTGGCTGATGGTGATGGCACCGCCGCCTTGACCGAGGATGTTGATCTCTTTAGCGACATCGATGGAGAGTTCACCGCTTTGTACCAGCAGATTAAGATTTTCGTTGCGCACTTCGACCGCCATCCCTGCGGCGGCGCGGACGATCATGTCTTTATCGGCGCGCAGCTGGATATCTCTTTTTTCAGCCTGCAGGTGGATGTTGGCGCCGGCTTTGATACGGATATCGGTGGCGGCTTTTAGTTCGATCTGCTGGTTCTTGGTCATTAGCCGCTGGCTGTTCTCAACCGTGATCAGGTGGTTGGCGCCAACGACGGTTGAGTGAGTATCACCTGATTCCTTGAGCAGGGTCTTGGCTGCGTAGAGCTCCATCTCCCCTTCTAGAGTGAGAAGGCTCACCTTGTGGCCGCTCTCTTGGGCATCGAGGTTGAGGATATTATTACGCTCGCGAGTGAAGAGTTCGATCCGTTCCTGTTCCTTGCGGTCTTCCAGCAGCAGTTCGTTGCCACCAAAGGTGCGCAGAATATTCTGGCTGTGATTAGTGGCGTTGACGGGTGAGGGGGTCTGCGGATTGGGTAACACTCCGAGGATGATCGGGCGGTCGAGGTCGCCGTTGACGCAGGTTAGTGCAACTTCGGTTCCGGCGTGCAGCGGTGTGTGGGTGCCGAAGTTATCCCCAGAATAAGGCTGCAGTAGTCGCGCGGCGTGGCTGGCCTGCCCTTGAGGGGTATCTGCGCCATCGAAAACGAGGCGCACCCGATAGCGGCCTTGGTCGTCGAGATAGGCATAGGTGCCGCCGGTGGTTTCGATATGGGCGGTGAACACCCCATGGTTACGCCGGAGTTGTGGTAGTTTGGGCCGATATGGGGTGCCGAAGGGGATCAGGGTGAGGCGGTTGCGATAGGTCATCCCCTGTGAGTTTTTCCCATAGGCCAGGGCACTTTTCTGTTGCCCTTGTTGCTCGACAGCGACAATCAGGTATTCGCCGTTGAGATCAATCTCAGGATGACCGGTCATGGTCAAGCGTAATCCCGGAGCCACCGTGCGGCAATCGCTGGCAGCGTAATAGAGCTGGCGCTGCCAGTCGAGCTGTTGTTGGCGCAGTTTGGCGAGCTGGGTGGCCTGATCGAGATCTTTGTGGTTCTCGCCGTAACGGTAGTCACGACCGTGCCCTGCTGCACTAACCGTGCGGCTGGCACTGGCGTCAAGCAGCGCTTCGGGGGTGCGGTAGTTGTAATCGCGCAGATCGACCCCGTCGGTTAACACTTCAGCCCTGGTGTTGAAGCTGAAAATGGTCTCCTGCGCACGGTTTGCACCGGTCGGTGGTTGATAGAGTAGCGTGCCGGTGCCGGGCAACGTTGGCAGCTTATCAACGGCATCGTAAAACAGGATGTGCGCCTGTTCCTGCTCCGCCTCAATGCGGAAGAAGATGCCACACCCGGCTGCTAAGCGGGTGATGAAATCCCAGTCGCTCTCATCATACTGGACGGTATATGCGCGCGCCGGATATTCCCCCTGCAACTCCATCTCCACCGTAGCGTTAAGCCCAGCCTGCGTCAGCACCTCCTCGATAATTTGCGGGATACTGCGGTTAAGAAAGATGCGCTGGTTGTTGCGCAGTGTCAGCGGATACAGCGGAGAAGCCAGGGTAGCAACATAACCGCGACTGCCAGGCGCTGCCTCGTCCCAGGTGAAGGCGCACACAACTCCGGAGATGATCATCGGCGTGGTTGCGGTGGGCTGCAGCAGTTCGAGTGTGGCCGCTTGCCCAATCACCCTCTCCGGCAGGATCAGGTCTGGGGACTGCAGCGCCACCTCAAAGCGGTAGTCTTGATCCAGGGCTTGATTTTCGCCCCTGAACTCTTTGACCCCAAAGGAGTTGTCGGCAAGTCCCTGCACCCTGAAAGTGAACTGGCTTTGGTTGGCCGGAGTGCGCACCGGGTTGGCGGCGGATGGTAGATTCATGTTGTCGGATCCTGAAGAAAAGTGTTCAGATTCGTCAAATCTTTTAGGCGGTTCTTGGCACCCTGTTCGGTGATGATGCGATTCGCATGCGCATCAAAGCCTACTTACATGGGGCAATTAGCTTCAACGTTGCTCGAGCCTTCTGCTGACTCCTTCACCCGGTCGGCAAAGAGGCAGGAGAGGCCACCGCTTGCACCAATTTCCAGGGAGAGAATGTCGGGCAGGTCTTCTTCCACCATGAAACCGAGCAGGCTGCGGGTTACATTGGGCATCAGCTGTTGTTCGATCAGCGCGTTGAGGAAGCGGGCGCCAGTGGCTGGCTGATTGCATTGCTCCACTAGATACTCAATCACCTCGGCACAACAGCGAAACTCGATCTGGTGGGCAGCGTTCAGACGTTGGGCAACCTGATCGAGTTTGATGGCTACGATATCGGTTAACGCCTCGCGATCCAGGGGCAAAAATGGGATCACCTGCATTCGTGCCACCAAGGCGGGGGCGAAATGCCCCATCAGCACCGGCTGCAGCGCCTCTATCAGAGCCGAGGTGGACGGCATTTGCCATGGATCTTGCGGGGCAGAGGCTTCCTCGTCATCTGCGGGGATTTCCGGCGGCGTAACTAGTTCGGTGATAGTTTCAGCCCCGAGATTGCTGGTCATGATGATGACGCTGTTCTTAAAATCGATCTCGCGCCCTTCACCGTCGCGCATGAAACCGCGATCGAAGACCTGGTAAAAGAGGTTCATCACGTCGGGATGGGCTTTTTCTACCTCATCAAGCAGAATCACCGCGTAGGGACGCTGCCGAACTGCCTCGGTCAACATTCCACCTTCGCCGTAACCGACATAGCCGGGCGGCGATCCCTTGAGTTGGGAGACGGTGTGCGGCTCCTGATATTCGCTCATGTTAATGGTGACCAAAAAACGTTCGCCACCAAACAACTGTTCGGCGATGGCCCGCGCGGTCTCGGTCTTGCCAACCCCACTGGGCCCGGCGAGCAGAAAGACTCCTAAAGGGGCATCGGGGTTGCGCAACCCTGCCTTACCACTACGTACGGTCTGACCGATGGCGGAGATAGCGGGGTGTTGCCCCACCACGCGCTGGCCGATAACCTCTTCAAATTCGAGCAGGGCTGCCAGATCGTTCTTGACCATCCTGCCAACCGGAATCCCGGTCCAATCGGCGATGATTTCGGCAATTGCCTCAGCGTTGACTTCGGCCTGCACCAGCGGTTGCTCCCCCTGGATCGCCTTGAGTTGTTCCAGGCCGTGAGCATCCGTCTGCTGCAGCGGTACGTCTACCTTGCGGTGATCTGCAGTGTCGCTGTGTGGGGAGTCCTTGAGAGCGGCGCGTTGTTGATGAATGCGGCCGACCAAGGCGCTTTCGGCATCCCACTGCTGCTCTGCCTGTGCCAAACGAGTGCGGGTTGTCTCCAACTCCTGGCGCAAGGTTTCTAACAGCCGCGCTTCGATCTCCAAGCCGTTGCTCAGTTCCTCATTGAGATGGGCAAGGCGCCGTTCGATGTAGGCGATGTGTTCGCGATCGCTGTCTATAGTCGCCGGGACTGCCGCCTGCCCCATACGTACCCGGGCGGCGGCGGTGTCGATCAGATCGATCGCCTTGTCGGGAAGCTGACGTCCATTGATATAGCGGCTGGAGAGGCGCACCGAAGCTTCTATCGCATCGTCAGTGATCAGAATCCCATGGTGTTTTTGATACAGATCCTTAAGACCGCTGAGCATAATGATGGCGTTTTGCTCCGACGGTTCATCTATCTTTACCAGTTGGAAGCGACGCTCCAAAGCGGCGTCACGCTCAAAATACTTCTTATACTCGCTCCAGGTGGTGGCAGCGATGGTGCGTAACTCCCCCCGTGCCAGGGCCGGTTTGAGCAGGTTGGCCGCATCCCCCATGCCAGCCTCGCCACCGGCACCAATCAGGGTGTGCGCCTCGTCGATAAAGAGAATAAATGGCACCGGTGAGGACTTGATCTCCTCAATGACATGCTTGAGGCGCTTTTCAAACTCTCCCTTGACTCCAGCACCGGCCTGCAACAAGCCTAGATCGAGGGTCAGTAAACGGACCCCTTTGATCGCCGCAGGAACAGTCCCGGCGGCAATTCTTAAAGCTAGACCTTCAATCACTGCGGTCTTGCCAACCCCCGCCTCGCCAACCACGATCGGGTTGTTCTTCCGCCGCCGGGTTAGGATATCGATCATCATGCGGATTTCGGTATTGCGCCCCAGCACGGGGTCGATCCCCCCTGCGGCGGCGCGTTGGGTCAGATCGATGGTGTAATTGTCGAGGTTCGAGCCCCTCGCAGGGCCTGTTTCAACGCCACTTGGTTGAGAATTCGGTGCGCCCGAAGCGCTCGCCATGTTAGCGGCGCTTTCAACCGAACCAGCACTGATGCTGGAGAAATCCCGCCGCAGTTGGTCGAGGGGAAGTGCGTCGAGTACGGAAAAGTTGCTGTCACGCAGTAGCGGTGCCATCTCGATCAATGCCTCCAGCAGAGCCACGGAACGGATTGTCGTTTCACCGTAGTGCAGAGAACTGGCTAGCCACGCCCGCTCAATGAGTTGGAACAGCAACATGGAAAAAGCCGGTTTTCCCTTGTTGCCTGCCCGCAACCGGGCGAGATTGTCAAGCATCCCTTGCCACAGGGTATCCAGATCTATTGCGAAATGGTTGAGGATACGATCGAAATCTCCACCCCCCTCTTCGAGCAGTTTCACCACCAGGTGCTCGATGGACACTTCGTAGTGGCCGCGGGTCGCGGCAAAAGCCGCCCCGGCCTCCAACGCTTTGGCACAATGACCGTTCAGACGCTCAAGCAGACTCTTTATATGTTTATTATCCATGCAGCTTCATCCTGTCTGTTGTGTATATTTTTACGCTGATTTTTTATTCATCGCCGCCAAAACAATTCCCCGGAAGATGAATAACGTTTCCTTCACGCCCGATGTCTCCGAGCCAAGAGGTCCAGCCAAGAATCACCTCCTGGCTCCCAAGACGGGTGGTAGCACCACATTTTGGCCGAACCTTCAGGTCAATATCGAACTGCATAGTTGGGTCAAGGTACTGGCGGATCAGGTGTCCAAGCTCTTTGGCCCCCGGCTGTCCCGGCAGCAACGACCGCGCCTGTTCCAGCGCGACCGGGCCGACCTGAATGAGAATATTCCGACTTAAGTCCAGGACACGATTGCCGAGCAGGGCGTTCTTTCCGAGAACCAGCTCTTCTGCTCCACCTAAAGAGGGAACACTGTCCAAAAAAACCCAGCAGGGGGCGTATTGGCGAATAGCAACCGGCATCTGCAGATAATCCTCCAGCATCCCGGTCAGTCCTTGCTGGTTCTTGACCCGACTCCCTATCAGCCCAGCATAAGCGAGACGCCGGGTGGTTCCTGGGGTATCGAGGCCACTTAGCGCTTCGAGATAGCGAGCATAAAGCGATCTCTCGCCGCGACTGGCATGACAATGAAACTTTTTCCAAGCTAGATAGTGCAGCTGGTAGAGGCGCTGGCAGAACAGATCGAGAAAAGAGCGCACCACCTCGCCAGAATCCTCCCCTGCAGCCACCGTATCGAGGAAAAAATGGGGCAGGGGGGAATCGACTCCGTAAAGCCCCGAAAAATTCAGTTCAAAGTCGAGTCGACCACTCTCATCAAGGGCGCAGCGGCGGATATCTGCGGCTGGAAAGCTAATCTCTGGCGCCGGACGTAAGCGCATTCTCCCACAGAGTCCAGCTGCCCCAGGCTGACTATCAGAGGCATCGGCCTCAACCAATTGCAGAGCCTGATAAAATTCGTAGCCCGGTGCATTTTCCACCAGATCCTGAATCAACGCCGGATATTTGCCCCGCGCTGCGCTCAGCATTTCAATTCCCGATTGGAAGGACTGAGAAGCAGGCTACTTTCCACAAAGGTATTAATTGGCGCATGCATCGCCATAAAGTGATGCAGCACCGTTCCAAACAGATAGATATCGGCTTCAGACAGATAGTTTTCTTCTTTCAATGTCAAGGTTAGCGCGACTCCGCGCACCAACGCGCCGCGGCGAATCCGGTTCACCGGTTTGATCTCAACCTTCATGATCCCTTCGATGCGACGTTGGTTCTGCGGCAACCCGCTCCAGTCATAGAGGCTGAGCAAACGCTGAAAATCTTCTGCCGCACATAAGGAACTGAAGTTGACCGCCAGGTGGGAAATCAGTGCCATGCGGAACTCTTTGCGCCGCGGTGGCGAAAGCATTCGACTGGGGCGGGTGATGTTACCAACCTGCAGAAACGAGGGCAGATCTGGTCCCGGTATCCTGATATTATCAACTTGGAGAAATTGGCGCGGATAATCTCCGTTACTGACGGTAATATCGCAGGAAAGGGTTTCTCGCGCGTAATTGAGGTTACCACCCACCGCCAACCGCGTGGAGGGACGCAACCCTTCTGTTCCTCTGCGGCGAACCTGGTAAAAACGACCGCGACCTGTTTCATGACGGAAACTGTGCAGGGATGAATAGGTGGTTCGGCGGCCACTGCCAACATCGGTTCCCGTCACCCCGTCAACACTATAGATCTGCACCCCGTCGCGTGCGGCAGCGTCGGCTAAAAGGGTATATTCGGTACGCCGGTGCGAAAGGTTCACTGGCTCGCTGCTGCTATTGTACAGATTGACGGCTGGGGCGCAGAAAAGTCTGAAATTATCCTTGCCAAGGCGAAAGTCGCTGTCGATCAAGCCATCGAAATGGATGCTGATCTCAAATTCACTGCAGTTCTTCGGCCACGCGATCCGCTCCAAACCGCTGATGCAAACGAACTGAAACTTTTCACGGAAACAGAAATACTCCTGTAGCAAATGAAAACCGTGAAAAGAGCGCCCTGAAGAGGGTAGCAGCAGTTCATCAGCCCCGAGATGACAGGGGGAAACGGCCTGCTGTCCTCCAAGCTCTTCGAACGGAGCACTCTGCCCCGGAAATCCGACCTGAACGCGGTAAATCTTACTGGTCAGAGCCTGATACATCGCCATGGCCACCACAGGGTCGGCATGCAGATAAAGCTTGAGTTCCTGCAGATCGAGACTAGCGGCAAATATCCCTGCATCGAGCTGAAAACCGAGAGTCATAACAGACCCCCCATGGCCAGCTTCTTCGAGGGCAAAGCGGCTTAGGCGCAGGGGTTGCAGCTCCACTTTGCTGGTGGTACGGAAGCGGCATATAGCGCCATCTTCACCTACCGGCGAGCTCATCAGTACCGCTCCCTTGTTCAGCAGATGGGTTTTCTGTAATTGTCCCTGGCGAGGGTAAAACTGGGCAATAGTCAACGAAGGGAAGGGGCGCAGAAAGTGTGGCCAGAGATTTGAGAGCAGCGTCTCGGAGATCTCCGGAACATCGTCATCAATCCGCTCTTTCACCTGCGCAGTTAAAAACGCCATCCCTTCTAGAAGGCGTTCGACATAAGGATCCCGGTCCTTGAGCTCCTCGAGGTTGAGCATGCCCGCCTTTTCAGGGAAAGCGCGCGCAAACTCCTGGGCGGTTTCCTGGAGCAGGCGCATTTCTGCGTCAAAATAATCACTCATGCCAGGTTCCTTCAGCTTGCAAGTCAACTTGGGCACTGCCACTGCTGTACAGCGAAACGATATATTTCAGCGTTTGCCCACAATGGCTACGACCGAAGATATCAAAGCAGACCCGCTTTTCTCCCGGCGTTGCCGGACGCGCCCGAACCTGAAGCTGCAATATACGATGTTCAAACTGTTCGATGGCCTGACACACTGCTGCAGTCATATCGTCAAGGGAATAGGGGAGCGCTTCAAACAGCCCCGCTACATCGGGCATGCCATAAGTTGGGAGATGAGGCAACACACCTCTACGGCCGTTAAGCAGCCGCTGCAGGTGGTCACGGATGCTCAGTTGCAGCTCTCCCGCAGAAAGGTAGCCTCCAATTGGCTGGCCATTCTGGTAACGGCCCAACAAAATATCGAACAGAGCATAGGTCATGATGTTTAACCGTTAAATAATATGTGGCAGGGCGCGTTTGCGCCCTGCCACAGAATTCCCAGTCGTTTTTTTAGCGACCTTCAGTCCAGGAATCAGAAAACTCGATATTACCATCGAGATAAGTCCAGGTGATCTTGGCGTAGCGCGCCGCGATCTCCTCCAGGTGCGGATAGCGCTCCTTGTCGATATCTTTGACATTGTGCATGGTTGGTTTCACCGAGGTGATCTTGACCCCTTCGAGGGTGTGGCGGAAATACTCCTGCTCGGTGCCGGTATCGTCAATGCGGTACCAGCGTAGCTCAACCTTCTTAAGGGTCTGGCCGTTGCTGCAGGCCTTATATAGGTAGGGAGTCGCGGAATCGAAGGCCTTCAGAAAGCTGAAAGGTTCGTGCTTACGGGTGCCTGTGAGGGCTCCAGTGTCGTTATCGGTGGGGATGCGCAGCTCGTGGTCGAAGCCGAGAATTTCGATGCTTCCTTCACGACCAGCAATAGAAACAGGTCCTTCGATTTTAGCTGCTTGATCATCAGTGATCCACATGTAACCTGGAATAGCCATTGGTACTTCCTCCTTTTATTCAGTTGGTGAAATGGGCGTCAATGACGCCGGGAAAATAATGCAGAACCTGTTTTTTAATCCTCGCTCTTAGGCATCTGCGCAACAAGGTTGAGCTTGACGTCCATCCCTTCGATCTGAAAATGGGGGACAACATACAAAGTAATGCTGAAATAACCGGGATTCTCGGGGATCTCCTCAACGATGATTTGCCCGTCCTTAAGGGGATGGGTGGCGATCAAGTCCGGTTCAGGATCTTTCATCTTGGTCACCAAGGTCTGGAGCCACTCGTTAAGTTCGTTCTCCAAAACCTGACGACTCTTGCTGGTTCCGATATTCTCGCGCTGCAGTACCTTGAGGTAATGGGAGATGCGCGATACCAGAAACAGATAGGGGAGGCGGGCGTTGATACGGCTGTTGGCGGTAGCCTCTGCAGTTGAATACTCAGCCGGCTTTTGCATTGAGTTGGCGCTGAAAAAACAGGCATAATCGCTGTTTTTATAGTAACTCAAGGGGATAAAACCAAGGTTCGCCAACTCCAGTTCGCGGGTCTCCGAAATAATCATTTCGGTAGGGATCTTGTTCTGGATCCCTTTCCCAACATCGTACTGGTGCAAGGGCAGATTATCGACCCGTCCACCAGCCTCGGGACCACGAATATTCACCGCCCAGCCATGCTTGGCAAAGCTGGTGGCGATGTTGGCGGCAAAGGCAAAGACCGCGTTGCCGAACAGATAGTTTTTGTGCCCTTCGGCCTGAACCACCTCTTCATAATCAAAGGTGCGCACGGGATTACTGCCCTTGCCGTAAGGAAGCCGCAACAAGAAGCGCGGCAGCACCAGGCCGACATAGCGGGAATCTTCCGTTTCGCGAAAGCTGCACCATTTGGCAAATTCGGCCTTCTCCATATAGTTAGCCAGGTCGTTGATCTTGGGGATATCGTCAATGCTTTCCTTGCAGAAAAATTTCGCCCCTGCCGAAGAGAGAAACGGACAATGAGCGCTGGACGAAACCCGTGACAGCTCCGCCAGCAGGGCAATGTCCTGAGCTGAGTTATCGAATTCGTAATTAGCGACCACCGCAGAAATAGGCTCTCCGCCCGGCGTATCATATTCGTTAACGTAGATATGCCTGTAAAGACCGGACTGGATTGTTTCGGGGGCTTCCTCGAAATCGTCCCGCAAATCGTCCTTCTTGCAATCGAACAGTTCAACCTTGGTGTTGGCGCGGAAATCACAACGCTCGACCAGAAAGCTGAGGCCGCGCCAAGCCGATTCTACGTTCTGGAACGCCTCATGATGCAGCACCTCGTCGAGCTGGGCGCTGATCATGCTGTCAATCTGGGCGATATAGTCATCGAGTAATGTCTTGTCGATGCGGTCGATGGAGGTCTGGTTCTTACTGGCCAGGTCGATAAATACCTGGATGCCGGCGGTCAGACGCTTATCGAGGGAGATATCCGCCATGCCAGCGGGGTCAGAAAAAGAGTTCAACGCAATTGATTCGCCCAGCGGGGCGATATCAACCAAGTTACAGAGGCGCCCGTAGCTGCTCTGCTCGCTGCTCTCTTCAAGGGTAACGTTTTTGTTTGAAAGATTTTCTTTAATAGCCATATTGATACTCCAATATCCTGAAGGCTGACGCTACGTGTGGCAGCGCCCCGACCGAAGTTCGCTTATTCCTCGTCCTCAACCGGATTTGCAACCGTATCGCTGGAGACCACTTGTTCCAGCTCTTGGCGCAGCCCTTCAAGTTCCGGCTGATTCTTGACGATCTGCTCCAGCTCCTTCCGGAACTTGGTATTGTCGAGGAGGTTTGACTTGAGGTCTTTGAGCAGATTGCGCATCGCCATCATGCTGTGCATTTCGGGGATCTGCCCTGCCACCTGCTCGGGATGAAATGACTTCATCTCTTCAAATTTCAGCTCGATGTCCATTTCGCTGCCGTTGTTAGCCAGACGGTTCGGCACCTGGAAGCGAACTTGGGGGGCCATCTCTTTCAAGACCGATTCAAAATTGTTTTTGTTAATCTCGATCCGTTCTCGATCCGCAAGACGCCCTTCAGTTTTGCCGTTACTAAAGTCACCCATCACCAGCATCTTGAGGGGCAGATCGATTTTCTTTTTGGCGCCGTCGGTTTCAACATCGAGAGAGATGTTGATGCGTGCCTTGGGGATCTCTTTCTGAAAACTGTCAGCCATGCTTAACTCCTTTTGTAGAATAGTGCGTTACTGTCTTTTCGTTCTGTTTATGAAATCGGGTTTATTCACTTTGGAAGCCTTTAAAGCAAGCGTGCCGCCGCCTCAAGATCGATATTACAGATCTTGCGTTTGAGCTGGTCGATGGTTGCAGCAAGAAGTTTTTTGTCTTCGCCGGTGACCTTTTTCAGGCAAGCTTGGCTAACTTCCAGCTGTTGCTTCCAAACTTCAGTGGCTAGACTCGAATCCCAGAGCTGCAGCGATTTTTGTTCCAGTTGGTGTGCTAGTTCTTCAATAACCGGTAAGGCGATCTCAGGGCGTCCCCCTTCCAGGCACAGACGAACTTCGGCCAACTTCAGCTGCAGGTGCTGCTTCTGGTTGTAAGGCGGGCACTGTTTGAACAGGCCAAGAGCTTCTGGCAGTTGCTTCTTGCGTAGCAATTTGCGCCCTTTTTCAAATAGCGCGTCGAGCTCTTCTTCCCACGCTTCAAGCTCTATAGTTACGTCAGTTTGCGGCGCAAGTCGCTCCTCGACCCAGCTGCGGGTATTCAAATCGGCAAAAGGAAGGCCGTTGTCAAACTGCAAACCAGTCAGTTCTGGCACACGCCGCAGGAGAGCCATGCTCTGTTGGGCAATAAATTCGGCCAAGTCGTTGCGACCCTGCTGTTGAGCCGCCTCAAAAGCAATGCGCTGCAGGTCAAGGAGCAGGTGGCCGCTTCCTTCAAGAAAGAGGTTTTCGCACAGCATCAGTAATGCTTCTGGGTTGTTGCCCACGCTAAGTTGTTGAAGTTCGTTCAGCGCGCTCTGGCGCGGTGCAGGAATTCGGGTTTTGCCGTTAGCGTGGGGCGGAAGTTGTAGCGCCCCCCAGCGCAAGGCACGGGTGTAGGCGATCGCGCGGGGTAAATCGTTGCTGCGCAACAAATAATCATGAATACTACGGGTTACAGTAACCAGTTCCCGCTCGGAATTGACCCCCGTAGTTAGCGTCGAAGGGGGCATACTCTGTGGAGTGGGAGCCGCAGCCAATTGCGGCTTCACTTCAGCTGCCTTGGCCTCAGGTACCGCTGGCTCGGGCAGATTTTTCAGCGCCTTATCAAGAACGCGATTGAGTGAAGTCCAACGTGGAGCTTCTTCACCATAGACTGTTTCGATACTCAGATTTACGGCATCAATTAAGGCACGCAGTTCCACAATCTGAGTCGGGCCGGCCGCGCCAATCTTGTGGCGCAGATAGCTTTCAAGCTTACTGTTGTTCAACCAGGCGATAGCCGTCAAACGCATCGACTCTTTGTGCGGATGACACTCTTCCCCAAAACGATCAACCAGAATCTGGTAGGCACGAACAGCATCAATCAGGCCATCAATACCGGCAGTAAAGATCGAGGCCAACGCCAAGTAGCCTGCTATCCGTAGATCTTTGCTTTGAGTTGAGAGAAGCTCAATGCAGAGGGTTTTGATCTTGGGAAAATTATTCCCTTTGAGCTTGTCGATCTCATGCTTGATGGTCCCAAAATCGTCACTGTAGCGGGGGTCATCACCGCACTCTGTTCCTGGCAGGGGAGTTGCTATTGCTTCAATCCACGCCGGCTGACTTATTTCTGCAGGTTTTAAGGCTGTCTGTGGTGTCATGCTAAGATCTCCCTGCGGCCAGCTTTATACAGAACCTCGAGCAGAGTCGCCGTTTCACTGGTCAACAAGCGCTTCAGGTCCATACACGCAAGTTCATCCTGCGGGGCGATCAGTTCGCGGGCTAAGTCGAGCACTGATCCGTCATCGATACCGGAGTTCAATATTTGCAGGAGAAAAGATCCAGGCAATGGCTTGAAAAATAACGTCAACGCCGCCGGATGGTCTGTATTGGCGCGGTTCCAGAAATAATGTGCGCGCCAGGAACGGTCCTCAAGGATCGACTCAATAATCTGCACCCAGAAAACTACGTAGGGGGTCTGATCTCCTTCTGCTGGAAGCGGCAGACGGATACCCCAGTTGGTTCGGGTCGGCCCGCGGCGCACTACGGTCCGCAACGCGCTGAACAGAGCCGCGAACAGTCGTTGCGGTGCTTCAACTCCAGCGCCCGGAAAAACCTGCTGCCACAACTGCTGCATGGGGATCTGTTGCAGTAGAGCAATCTGTTGCTCAAGTAGTTGGCGTCTGGTCAGACCGGTATCGCGGTGGGGGATACCATCCACTCGGCTGGTGAGCAGCCCCAACGGTTCATTGGTCCAGTTTTCCCCAAAGATGGCCTCGGTGTCGCAGAAAAAATCCCCGTAAACCAGCGGCACGACCGCTTGCATTTCACGAAAAAGCTGCACTTCGGCAGCAACGAAAATGCTAAAGGGGTAATGGCGCCCACTTTTGTCGCGGCTGGATATCAAAGACCCAACCAAAGTGCGTTCCTGTTCCCCACCGCTCAAGAGAAAATTGTAGCGAGGGAACGAACGATAAACTTCAGGAAACCCGCCTGGATGCTTGCGGTTTATTAAACCAACCCCCTCCTGGATCCACTTTTCAAAACCTACCACCTCGCGGGAGCTGACATTGTGACGGATGAAGTCCGGATGGATCGGCATTTTACCGAAACAGCCAGTCTGATCCGGCAGTTCGACCTGCGTCCGAGGCTTAGAATTTTTGCTAAATAATCCGAACACGTAAGAGGCTCCCCTAAATCAACTTAAAACAGATTGGTCGGCAGGTTGAAGCTAGTGAAAAGATTCGGGTCAAAGAGGTTGTTTTCCCGGTCTGCCTTGAATTTAAACTGCACCACAACCGGGGTGCCGTTATCCCCTTTCATCTCCCAGATGTTAAGAAACTGGGTGCCACTCTCTCTCGCCACCTTGGCCTGATCCAGAAGGCGGAAAATACCCCAGATGCCATCAACCTGAAGCTCGGCGCGGGCTTCACCGTGACCATCAATACCATAGACTCTGGCACCAAATTTCTCTGCATTAGCAGACCAGCGGAATGGACGCCACTCCTGTGGCTCATTCCGATAGCGGTAAACCTCTCCGTTAGACTCAAAATAGATCTCGCTCAGGCCACGGGTCGGTTTTGGATAGACTGAAAACCGAATCTCCGGCTCATCACTGCCGCGTCTGAACAACCCATCACTGATATTTTGTGCCTTTGACAGGGAGCTAAGGAACTCCCGCTTGAAACCAAGACCAAGGTCCAGCCACTTTTTCTCGCGCCAGGAGTTGCGCCCTTCAGCAATAAAGGGTGCCAATTGTTCCTGGACAAAAGACCAGTAGATCCCATCATCAGGCCGGAAAAAATCAGCTAGATCAACGAGGGCTGCATCACTTCCCTTGCGATCAAACGGAAAGCGTCCAAGCAGGTGATTATTGTAATTCGTCAAGACGGCGACCCTCCACTCACGTTGAAGATCCTTTCCTGCTTCCTGAAGAATTGCCTGCCAGGCATGGCGGAGTGGGGCAATAAGTATTTTAGAACCGACATTGCGAGTGCGTGCCTCGATACCGTTGAGCAGACTGGAGGTTGAAACCCAGCTTTTGTACAACTCCGAGCTGGCACCGCCACCGCTCAAAATATTGCCGGCATAGAGCTTCGATTCGCGTTGGACATCGACCGCAGCGGCTAAGCGGTCAAGCTCACTTTGCACCGTCGAAATCGCCAGCAGATATTGATTTATCAGCAGGCTGACGGTCATTTTGTCCGCCGGATCGGTCAGCTTCCGCAGATCGCGTAGAGGGGAGTCCAACTCCGCCACTGGTTCCCCGTTTAAAGCACCTTCGGTGGAGTTAGTCAGGTTGATATTGTTGGAAACGGCCCGCAACAATTCGCCAACCGGTCCATCGCTACGCGCCAGCAGCAGGATTTTTTTACTCGCGTCTTCCAGTGAACTGAAGCGGTTAATTCTCACTGACTCCAGCAGATCGAACCACGCATTTGCATAATTGGTGAAATAGAGTTTACGAATCTGTGCTTCAAGACGCTCGGCCAGTTCACTGTTAATGCTTCCTTCGTCCAGGCCCTCAGCCGATTGGGAGGTTTCCGCATCGGGTCTGTCTTCATCGCCGCCAGGCTGTTCGTCACGGTAGTAACCAATGACCCAGTCCCCACGGCTGGCAGCAGCGACCACATTATCTATTTCGGGCTCAACAAGCTCATGCCAACCTTTTTTAGTGTAGATTCCCGGCAAAGTGATGTCGCTGCTTAGGACTCCAAAGGAGGCCCCCTTGGTCAAGTCATCAAGGCGGCGGCCTTTAAGGGAAATTTTGCCTTTGCTTAAGATCTGCGCATAAAGCCCTTCGGCATTTGGTGCAGTGCGCAACTGCTCCCGCGCGCGCTCAACAATTTCAGTGCGACTCTTCCACCCCGCCACGAACAACGGATGCTCAGCTGGAAGCTGCATATGTTCTAAGTAGAACGAGAGCATCTCGGTCATTTGCTGTTCTTCGGTTGCGGCAAAGGTTTTTTCCGTATTGCCGCGTACAATTTGCTCCTTCCAGAGGGTTACCAGGGTCGGCACCGCTAGATCAGGCTGAATTCGGCTTACATCGGACAACATCAAATACACTTTGAGGTCTTGATAGTAATCGTCACGGATTTTTTCTTGCTCTCTATCGCCCGCTGCTTCCCACTGCCGCGCGAAGTTTTCCAGGCGAAACTCCAGCGAAGTCACTGCGGGACGGAAGCTGGCCTTTTCAAGGGTCTTGATCAGTAAAGTGCGGGTAGGGTCAAGTTGTTGCTTCCCCTGATAGACCCCGAGCAGCAGATGCCAAGGCAGGCGTTCTTCATAAGCGAGAAGAGTTTGATAGTGGGCATAAACCTCAGCCAAAACGGCGAAAGTTTGTTCCTGCGAAGGTTCTTCAGCTGTCATCTGCTGTTGCAGGTGCTTGGCCGTGCTCGAGCCGTGATTAATCAGCAAGGTGTTGCTGGTTAACGAAGTGCTCAATAGTAATGCGGCACCAGCGACCGCGGCTAAACAGGTCATGACCCAGAGGCTCTTCAGCCAGCGATGCACCACCTCACGCCGCCGATTTTTGCTGACCCCATTAGCGTTGGGAAAGATCACATCCTGGAAAATCTTTTTGATAAAAAAACTCTTAGGTGAACTGCTCTCATTGGAACCTGCATCCTCAACATAGCCGAAAGCCTGGCGCAGATTGCCGATAACGCGCTGAATTGGCGTCCCTTCTTGGGTGGCACTGGTGAAATAGATACCACAAAAATTCGGGGTTTCCTGATAGGGGTTGTTCTGAACCAGAGTGTTGATAAATTCGAGCAACTTATCTGCGGTCGCTTGGAATTGGGCAGGGAAATCAAAAATTTCGTGCTTTGCTTCGAATTTGCGCTCCATCGAAAGCTTGCGTAAACGCAATTCGCAGAGGCGTTGGTAGAGCTCATCCATCCGCTCTTCAAAGCGGCTCGCCAAATCTCCATCTGCGCTACTGCCAGCCAGCCAACCGCCCCATACTTGGTTACGATCGGTTTCACGCAGATCCTGAAAGTAGGCTTCGAAGCCGTGGAGCAGATCACATTTGGTTAGCACAATATAAACTGGGAAGACGCAACCGAGCTGGCTGGTCAGTTCGTTAAGGCGATCACGGATCACCTTAACGTGCCACTCCAGACCACCTTCGTCGGCAGTGAGGAGGTCTGCCAAACTCACTGCAACCATCACCCCGTTCAAAGGGATCCGCGCGCGATATTTCTTGAGCATGGCAAGAAAAGCCGACCACTCTTCATGATCATCTTCTTCAGTGGTGTAGCGCCCGGCGGTATCAAGAATTACGGCCTCGTTAGAAAACCACCAATCGCAATTACGGGTACCACCGAAGCCCTTGATATCTATATCGCTTCCCTGTGCGTAGGGAAAGTGCAGGCCCGAATTGCGCAATAGGGTGGTTTTCCCAGCGGCTGAGGGGCCAATGAGCATAAACCAGGGCAGGGCATAGAGCGCCGCGTTACCGCGGTAGCCAATGCCAAGTTCGGACGATTTCAGCGAGGCGATCGCCTCATCCATCTTGGTGCGAAGTTCCTCGATTTCGAGCTCACGTCCAGCTGCGTTGCCACCTTGTGCCTGCAGCTCTGCCTTGAATCGTACGGCGCGGCGACGGAGCAGCAGCAGGCGTATCAACCAGACAATACCCGCGAAAAGCAAGATTCCAGTTATCGTCCACAGCCGTAAGTTCTCACTTTGAAGCCCAACATAGGGGCCAGCCCACCACACCAGAGAAAGAAGCAACAGCAGTCCGACGATGCGGCTACCGGAGCGCCCCAGCAGGTACGCTTGCAAAAATATCATTATATTCTTCATTTAGATGTTCCGGTATTACTGGGGTTGACAATGGTTCCAGCTTCGCCTTTGGTCTCCGCTGTTTCTGCAACCCTGGGGGAGTAGCTTAAAATAGCGTCCTTTGAAGCGTCTATTGAGACCACACTGGAATCGGCCAGTTTGGTCACAGTCATCGAGTAACCCAAGAAAGTGAAAAAGATGATCGCAACCGTAACCACGCTGATAACCCAATAGGGAACCTCGCGTCTCACCCGCGACATCAGCGGTTCCTCAGGAGCACCGCTGGGAGAAAGACGCGGATCAATCACCCCTTGGTAGCCCTCTATCTGACTACGTAGATCAACCTGCAAAGCCATCAGCTGTTCGAGGCCCTTGATTTTGTAAACCCCTTCGAAGCCGAGTTGCAGACAAATATAGAATAGCTCCAGCAAGTCAGCATTTGCTTCGCCCCCCTGGCGCAATTGAATCAAGCGTTCAAAAAAACCTTCTCCGCCAAGGTGGTCACCGAACAGTTCAAGTTGGAGTGGATGCCCCATCCATTCGGTGCGCCCGGGCCAGTCTGAGCTGAGAACCGCCTCATCTATATAGGCGGCCAGCGCATACTTCGCATCTTTAAGTACAAGGCTGCCAATCTGACGTTCGAAAGCGATGCGCTCCATGGTGTCGAACCCGGCCAGAATTTTTTCCCGGTAGTCAAGATCAAGGGAGGCACCGCGATCCCCTTTAGAAAAAACCGCAATCAATGAAAAGATCATCTCGGTGCATTCGAGCAGTGGATTCGTACGGATCAGTTCTTTATTATTTTCCATCGGATTTATTCCTGCACCGAAACCAGATTGACGGTAGCGCTACTGAAGCGTTGCGGTAAAAAGAGCGCCAGGCTGCGCTCTTCAAGGATTTTGTTCCAGAAATCACCCCGGGCTTCAATGCGGAAATATTCGAAACCGCTTTTGAGCGACAGCTTACTTGGCGGACGCTGGGTATGAACGATATGAACTCCCGGCAGAGCAGAAGCTACCGTGATTTCGATCGTCCCGCGGGAGCTGGCTTTGACTTGGCGCGCAAAGTCGGTAATCCATACGGGATCGTCGGCCTCAAACAGAACTTCAAAAAAGAGGGTGCACTGGCTCAAGCTTTGGACATCGATATCGCTGGCACAAAGAAGTGAATCGGTTTCCCGTACGAGTTTTAGGGCAGCACTTTTGGTGCTCAGGGTGATATTTACCACCTCTCCCAACATCTCTTCCAAGCGGCGAAATACCGTGGCCAGATCGTTGTGCTGGTAGGCAGGGATAGCCGCAGCTTCGTGGTCAGGAGTAAACGCGCACAAGCCCCCAATGGCCTGACTTAGCAAGCGATAAAGCAGCTCAGGGTGGAGATCGTGGTGGTGATGGAAGTGTTGCAACTGTGGATAGATGGCACTCAGACTTCGAAGCAGGATAAACTGCGCTGGGTCGACGCGGGCAAACTCGCTCGGGCCACCGCTGAAATTGGCTTTGCGGTCATTCAAGCTGCGCAGGCGGGCGCTGATCCCCTCAATCATTCGGTTGAGCAGACTCAGCAAAAATGTAGAAGCGCCGATACGTACCACCGGCGGAACGAACTCTGAGCGAAGCCGGTAGCTGCCGTCGCCAGCGTTGGCAACTTCTGCAACCTTGAAAGTGACGAACTGCTCCCGAGCATCGTCGCCGGTCAGCAGCACCAGATTGGGGCGGGCCACCAGAACTTCGCGCTCGCGATTAATATCGTATTCATCCACGACCTGACGGTAATCGGCGCGCCAAGCGCTGATTTGGGCACGGCCTGGGTAGCCCGAGATCCCTTCAACCTGATGGTTGGCTGAAATAGCCAGGTAGAGCTCAACAGTCTGCCCCCCACCGGCATGCAATTCACAGGTTAGAGGCAAATCCTGGGCCGCATCGTAATCAACCAAGCGACCGTCTGGAAAAACAACAGTGCATTGCTGCAACCGGAACCGCCCGTTCTCCAACGCTTTTTCATCTATCGTTGCCGACAGAACTCCCCAGGCAAAAGGGTGAAACACCTGATTGTGCAATTGTCGGCTGGTTTCAAGGTACCGATCCCAGGCCTGAAAATGCTGCTGCCCCAAAAAAATACCTTCGGCCCAGACAACCTTACTTAAATTACGCATGAACATTCATTCCTTTGGGCTATCTATCAGTCGACAATCTCGATGGTGTTACCTTTAAGATTTACTATCAACTTGCTGGAAAATCTTTTTTTGAAAAAACCGTCGGCCACTGGCTTGATAGAGCGCCACGCTTCTTTTTCCGGCTGGCGGAAAATTGCCATAACGCCGACATAGCGCGTCTGCGGGTGACGCTCGAACACCAACTGCTCCTGAGAAGCTGGGTTAATAGTGAGGCTTTTTTTAGTGAGCAAACTGTCACCAAGAGTGAGCAAATCCTTTTTCCACAGCTCCGAGAAGCTGGTCTCTTCAAATGCTTTACTGTCAGAGAGCTGGTAAATATTGATCATCACCGGCAGCGGCTCATTATTTTCATTGAGGTTGAGATTGGCAGTCGATGAGAGGTTGACGCGCACCTGGGAACTGGAACAACCAGTGGTGATGATAAGAAGAAGGATGAGAAGCAGGATTTGATGAAAACGGAACTGTTGCATGGTGTTTTTCCTCCAGAATGTTGCCGGCAATAACTATTTATTCTATTTATTTTGTTGTCTTCTCGCGTTCCCGGGTATAGCCGGAGACAAATCCGTTAATAACCAGTTCATTCAAGCGCAACTGATGATCCTGAGCATACTTGCGATGCAGATTGCGATAGGATCGCCAGGCAAAAGGGCGAAGCCCCAGGATTCCTGGACCATTGAGCTTCGCCCGTTTGGGGCAGAGCTGGGCGACCGCTTCACTGGCGATCCCTTCGAGGGCACCAAGCAAAGCCAGCTGGTGTTTCACAAGATCGTCAAACAGCTGTTGCAGTCTCTGTGCGCCATCTTCCCCTTCGCGCAACCACTGCCAGATGATTTTTTCAGGTTTTTGTCCCTTGAAATCTTCGTACTCACTGCTAAAAACTCGGCTATATTTCAGCCCAAACTCGTCAGCAAAACAACGTTGTCCCTCGGCCAGGCGCGCCAAGCCCTGCACCAGAACCTTAATGCCTAAGTCCGAGATTTGCGGTGTTTCATTGGCTACGGTTTTCCAGTCAGTTGAAATTGGGTCAATAGATTTATCCTGCTTTTTTTCCATCACCGCATAAACTTTCTAATGCAATACGTTCACAG
>CAYUJC010000034.1:0-25521 GCA_964444945.1 uncultured Desulfuromonas sp. | reverse complement strand
CGGCGCAAGGTGTGTGGTTATCGCTTATTTAGCGACGATTGTCAATATTATTTTTTAACGAACATGCGACTGCAGAAGCATATTTATTATGGCGGAGAGGGAGGGATTCGCCTACTCCCTCGCCAACATCACGTTGGCTCCTGCGTAGGCTCCCCTGCGCTCACTGACGCGGACGTCCTGTCCGCTTATCCGACGACTGTTTCGAAAAATCGGTCAGCGTTTCGCTCCGCTTCGAATCCCGGCGAGCTTTGCTGCTAAATTAATGGCGGAGAGGGAGGGATTCGAACCCTCGGTACAGGTTTCCCCGTACACTCGCTTAGCAGGCGAGCGCCTTCAGCCGACTCGGCCACCTCTCCGCATTGCTTTTTGTATCATTTATGGTAGGGGCGAAAAATTTTTCGCCCTTACGAAACGTAATGGCGGAGGAGGTAGGATTCGAACCCACGGTACTTGCGTACAACGGTTTTCAAGACCGCCGCCTTCAACCACTCGGCCACTCCTCCGCACTATATTCAGTTTTGTGTGTACTATTTCTTGCGTGCTTCTATTCGCTCCAAGCCACCCATATAGGGGCGCAGCACGGCGGGAATTATCACGCTGCCGTCTTCTTGCTGATAGTTCTCCAGCACAGCGAGCGTGGTGCGCCCAACGGCCAGTCCGGAGCCATTCAGGGTGTGGACAAATTCCGGCTTGCTCCCCTCTTCCGGTCGATAGCGAATACTGGCACGACGTGCCTGAAAGTCGCCAAAGTCGGAGCAGGATGAGATTTCCCGGTATGTTTCCTGCGCCGGGAGCCAGACCTCTATATCGTAGGTGCGGCGTGCGGAAAAACCGATATCGGCGGTGCATAAATCCACCACCCGATATGGCAGTTCCAACAATTGCAGCACTTTCTCTGCGTGAGTCAGCAGGGTGTTCAGTTCTTGTTCTGCGGTTTCCGGGGTGACAAATTTGACCAGTTCAACCTTGTTGAACTGATGCTGGCGTATCAACCCACGGGTGTCGCGTCCGTGCGATCCGGCCTCTTTGCGAAAACACGGCGTGTACGCGGTGTAACAAATTGGCAGTTGTGCTGCACTGAGAATTTCGTCCCGGTGGATATTGGTTACCGGCACCTCAGCGGTGGGGATCAGAAAATAGTCTGGGTCTTCCAAATGAAACAGGTCGGCCTCAAACTTGGGCAACTGCCCTGTCCCCGTCATGGTGCATCTGTTTACCATAAAGGGGGGGAGCACTTCAACATATTTATGCTGCTCGGTGTGGAGGTCGAGCATGAAATTCGTCAGGGCGCGCTCTAAGCGGGCGCCGGCCCCTTTATACAGAACAAAGCGGGCACCAGTGAGCTTGCTGGCGCGCTCAAAATCAAGGATATCCAGCGCTTCGCCGATATCCCAATGGGCCTTGGGGATAAATGGAAAATGGCGGATCTCCCCCCAACTGCGCACCTCGACGTTGTCCTCTTCGCTGTGGCCGACAGGACACGCGGGTGCGGGCAGATTGGGCAGCGCCATGAGCAGATTCTCGAGCTCAAGGTTGAGCTGGCGCAAGGTTTCATCCAGCTCTTTAATACGCGTGGAGACCTGCTTCATGCTGGCGATCTCAGCTTGCACCTGACTCTTATCTTTGGTGGAGCCGATGATAGCTGAAACCCGATTTTTTTCCGCTTTGAGGGTTTCGCTCTGCCCCAGCACTTCGCGCCTCGAGGCATCCAGACGGCGAAAATCGGACAGCTCGAGGTTTTCACCTCGGGTGGCCAGGCGCTGTTCGGCTACATCAAGATTGTCGCGCAGATATCTGATATCGAGCATGGTAGTTCCGGTTCCTTCCGTTGGGTGCGGCGCATACATCTAGCACTTCTGGGTGGCAGCGTCAACCGCTTTTCGAGCCATTTCCCCGATACGCACATCCAGGTATGGGGCTATCCTTCCGAGGCTCGCCCGTTGATCCACCAATCACTTTTGCCATCAAACCACCACCTGCTTGAATCGGTATCCCAGATGGTGGTGGCGAGTTCGCACGCAAGGTCGGTACACAGGCGCTTGCGGGCGAAGGAATACCATTCATCCGCGTAGCGATTCCCCAAGTCTTTGTATTCCTTTAAGGAAAGAATCAACTCCAGTTGATCGGCATCGTGGGTCAGCTGCGCTTCAATGCTTGCATTTTCTTTAAGTTCCGCAACGGTTTCGATGTATTCCGCCCCAAACGGGAGGGTGGCAGCCAGGTCACTCACCGCCTTGTCTTCATCGGCGTGCACATATTTCTTGTTGACGTAGTTGAGATCGCCGGTGCGCGCTTCGGGCAGGTCATGGAACAGGCACAGCATAACGACCTTGGCCGTGTCGGCTTCGGGGGTGAGGTGCGCCAACGTGTAACCCACCATAGCGGTACGGTAGGAGTGTTCCGCGACAGATTCAGCCCCGGAGCCAAGAAATTGAAATCCGCTGCGCGGGGTCTTTTTAAGCATGCCAATCTCAAAAAAGAAATTGGCAAGGGCTCTTCTAGATGGCATTTAATTCTCCATTTTGAGCATGTGCAGTTAGAAGCTATTAACCGCGGGCTGCTATTCTGCGACATTCTCCAGCAATTCCGCGCCAAGCACCTGGCGCTGCCAGTGACGGATTCCCTCAATGGCAGCGAGTTCGGCACTGGTTTGCGGCACCTGGTACGCTATCTGAATAAGAATACTGTTGTTGATTAAAATACCAGGGTCGAGTTCGAGCTCCCGGGCTTTAACGCTGCGCCACTGTCTGAGTTTCTTAAAACGCTCTTCGGCGCTGGGATCGACCTCGCGGCGCTGGCGGAGCGGGGGCACAGGCAACTCTTCCTGCGGGCGCGCCCCGGCTGTCGCCACACATTCCAGAATGGCAGGAGCAAAGCGCTGGCGCAATCTGGCTGGCACTTCATCAACCTTGTTGAGCTCGGTTTCTGTTTGCGGCATGGCAGCGGCAAGCGCCAGCAGAGCTTTGTTGGGGAGGATTTTGTATACCGGGTAATTGCGCTTGCGCGCCTGCGGCTCGCGCCAGCGCAAGAGGCACTCCAGAGTTTCGAGCTGGCGCGGCTGCAACGCCGCTGCCCCTTTGACCTGTAAACACGCAGGCCCCGCTGGTGGAGAGAAACGCACCTGTTCGAGCTGGAGGAATTCTTCTTCGGCCCACCACAACCTATCCTTCTCTTTGAGCTGCTGGCACAGAATATCCATCAACTCTTTGAGATGGCGGGTATCTTCGGCGGCGTAGTGGAGCATGGCGGCGGAGAGTGGGCGCGCAGACCAGTCGGCACGTTGGTATTTTTTATCCAGCTCAAGACCGAAGTATTTGTGCAGAATATCCCCCAGCCCCACTCTGGGTTCACCCAGCAGTTGCGCCGCGGTCATGGTATCGAACAGGCCGTTGATCTGGATATCGAAATCGCGCGCGAGGCAGCGAATATCGTAATCGGCGGCGTGAAAAATCTTGCAGATGTGCGGATCGGCGAGCGGGGCTTTCAACGCGCTGAGATCGGCGCCTGCGAGGGGATCGACCAGGGCGGTTTCGGTGCCCCAGCTGAACTGGAGCAGGCACACCTTCTCTTGAAAAGAGTGCATGGAGTCGCCTTCGAGATCGACGGCAATCACCTTATGCTCACTGAGTGCGCGGCTGAGCTCTGCCACTGCGGCGGTGGTGGTTAAAAGGGGAGCTTGAGACATATTGTATGAACTTTCTGTCGGGATAAAGTGCTTACTTTATTGAGTTTGTTTATGGTGACTGCTTCTCGGGCATCTAGGGAGACACCCGCAAACAGGAAGTGCTACAGCCCCAGAACCTTGAGCACTGCCGCCATCTGCGCTTCGGTGCCGATGGAGATGCGCACCCCGTGGCGCAGGTTGGCGGCGCTGAAATAGCGCACCAGAATCTTATGTTGTTTGAGCAGAGAGTAGATGCGTTCGCCATCACCATCTGGTGGGGAGGCAAACACAAAGTTAGCCTGCGAGGGGATCACCTGGTAGCCGCCGCGCTCCAACGCCGCGCTGAAGGCGGTGCGGGTGGCGCAGATCAGCTCGACGTGCTGGCGCAGCCACGCCTGGTCCTGCAGGGCTGCCTCTGCGGCTATCAGGGCGAGGCGATCGAGATGGTAGTGATCGCGTATTTTATCCAGCGCGGCTACCACCTGCGGATGTGCCACCGCCAGCCCCAAGCGCATGCCCGCGAGGGCATAGCTTTTAGAGAAGGTGCGCGTAACCACCAGATTGGGGTGCGCGCGCACCATGTCGATGGCGCTGGTGGCGGCAAAATCGGCATACGCTTCATCCACCACCAACATGCCGCTGCAGCGCGTGGCCAGGTCCGCTATGGCGGCGCGGCTGAAGGAAAATCCCAGGGGGGCGTTGGGGCTGGTGAGGAAAAAGATTTTCCCGCTGTAGCGGGGAGGGAAACCGGCCAGATCAAGGTTGGCATCCAGCCGAAAAGGGCGTGAAGTCGCCCCCTGAATCTCCACCAGGGTGGCATAGTAGGTGTACGAGGGCTCGACAAACGCCACTTCATCGCCGGGATCGGCAAAGGCGCGTATCAGGTTGTTGAGCAGTTCATCGGAACCGTTGGCCATAATCACCCACTCAGGGGGATAACCATAGAGCTCGGCGGCAATCGCGCGTGCGCGCACGCTGCCAGCATCGGGGTAGAGGCGCAGCTTAGCACCTGCGTGCGCCAATTCGGCGCTTATCGCCCTGGCCACCTGCGGCGAAGGGGGGTACGGATTTTCGTTGGTGTTGAGTTTGATCCACTCATGCGCATTGGGCGGCTGCAACCCCGGGACATATCCAGCCATAGCGGCGATATTGGGGCGCAACGGTAATTTGGGTTCAGACATCAGGTTTGTTCCTTTTTGCGTTTTTACGGCGGTGGGCTGCCCCCACGTCGGGTGATTCAGCGGTGGATACGCCGGTGAAGGGTGGCTTGCGCCGCTTGGTTCAAAGGGAGAATTTAAGACAAGATGGAGGGCAAAGTCAAAGTTTAAGTATAAAACAAGGTGTGGGCAAGGTGTGGAGCGGGAGGCTCAGTCATGTGGGGGCTACGGGGAAGATTGCAACAGAGGCAGTGATCCGCTGCTTATGCATTCCCACGCGGGAGCGTGGGAACGAGCGGTAAAATCAACCACGGCGATACGCAAAGGTAGGGGCGAAAAATCTTTCGCCCTTACGGCTCAGCTGGAATCATTCTGGATATTTCCCGTCGCAGGTTGGGTAAATCCTGCACGGCTGTACTCCAGACTGCGGCTATATCAACGCCAAAATAATTATGAATCAGTACGTCGCGCATGCCGGCCATGTTTTTCCAGGGTACTTGCGGATAAGTGTCGCGGATCTCTTGCGAGACATTTTTAGTGGCTTCGCCAATGATTTCAAGCTGACGGATAACTGCATCCTGCCGCATTCTGTCGGTTCTGAAGGAGGAAAGATCGGTGTTGTGTACATACTCGGCGATCTGCTGCATCGCCTCCAGGATGTGACGTAAGTAAATAATATCGTCATGTTTTTTCATTGATATACGATTTTCAATTCTGTTCTGATTCGATCAAGCAAATGACGGCTTATGGCCGCTTCGGTGAGCAAATCAACTTCGATACCCAATGCCTCAGATATTTCGCGTCTGATTTGTATGAGAGTGAGAAGACTTTTCTGTTCGGAAAAATCCACCAGCAGGTCAAGATCGCTGTCCTTTGTAGCATCACCCCTGGCGTATGAACCGAAAATCCCTATTTTTGAAGCCCCGTGCTGTTTAAGTATGGGGATCAGTTTATTTTCTAACGCTTCAGTCTGCATACGCTCGCTCCAGTATGGATTGTGCCTGATGGTTCTTGCGTAAATTGTAGCATGCATTACGAGGGATTGCCACGGGTGGAATGCGGGCGCAAGAGCACGCCTCCTCCGCATTTCACCCAATCCTTTTGGTGCGTAGCCAAAGTCTGGATGCGGTAATCGGGCATGCATTCCCACGCGGGAGCGTGGGAATGCGCGGTAAAATCAACCACGGCGGCACGCATATGTAGGGGCACGGCGTGCCGTGCCCTT
The DNA here is from genome assembly GCA_964444945.1 of uncultured Desulfuromonas sp. Taxonomy (GTDB): domain Bacteria; phylum Desulfobacterota; class Desulfuromonadia; order Desulfuromonadales; family Desulfuromonadaceae; genus JAIVHC01. The sequence continues at coordinate 19,475 of CAYUJC010000034.1, read as the reverse complement.
GGTTGTGGTTTCGATTATCCGTGCGTTGCGGTGCAAATGCGGGCGCACACACCGGTGCGCCCCGGAGGTGGGACGTTCAGTAACGCTCCAGTACCTGGTATCCGGTGGTGCGGCGCACGGGGGTGAACCCGGCGCTGCGGATCAGGTGGATGATTTCGGCCTGCGACATACGAAACGATACCCCGGCGGCGGCAACGACGTTCTCTTCGAGCATGGTGCCGCCCATGTCGTTGGCACCGAAACGCAGCGCGACCTGGGCCATTCTTGCCCCCTGGGTAACCCAGCTGGCCTGAATATTGGGGATATTATCGAGCACCAGGCGCGACAGAGCCACCACGCGCAGATAGTCGGTGCCGGTGGCGCCGGCGCGGATTTCGCGCCCGAGTTCGGTGTTGTCGGGCTGGTAGCTCCAGCTGATAAAGGCGGTGAAGCCGCCGCTGCGGGCCTGAATCTCGCGCACCCGCAGGAGGTGTTCAATCAGTTGCTCTGGAGTTTCACCGCAGCCGAACATCAGGGTGGCGGTGGTTTTCATCCCCAGGGAGTGGGCGACCTCCATCACTTCGGCCCACTTGCGCCAACCGATTTTATTCGGCGAAATGTGGCTGCGCACCGCGTCCACCAGCACCTCGGCCCCACCGCCGGGGATCGATTCGAGCCCGGCAGCCTGAAGGCGCTGGATACACTCGCGCAGGCCAAGCCCCGCGTGGGCGGCCAGGTGCACCACCTCCGCCGGAGAGAGGGAGTGAATCTGGACTGAGGGGAAGCGCTGGCGCAGGTGGGTAAACAGCTCTTCAAACCAGCTTAAGGAGAGCTCGGGGTGGATGCCCCCCTGCATCAACAGCTGGGTACCGCCACATTCCACCAGCTCCTCCACCTTGGCGCAGATTTCATCGGTGCTGAGGACATAACCCTGTGGATCGGAGATGTCGCGATAAAAGGCGCAGAAGCGGCACTGGCAGCTGCAGATATTGGTGTAGTTGACGTTGCGATCCACCACAAAACTAACTTCGCCCTCGGGATGGAGGGCAACACGGCGCGCTGCGGCCATCCGCCCGAGGGTGAGCAGGGGTGCCTCGTGATACAGATAGAGGGCCTGTTCTCTGGTCAGGGGGATCCCTTGCGCTAGGGCGACCTGGATAGCATCAAGGGCAGAAGCGGATTGAGTCATCTCTTCCATAGGCATTTCTTTAGTATACCTGCAAATCCTGATAGAGGGTGTCGCGCTCCACCGGGGTACGCCCGGCGCTACGAATCTGGCGGATAATCTCCTCCTTCCCCAGCGCCTGGGGGGAGTCCGCGCCGGCGTCGTGGCCGATTTTCTCCTCCACCACAGTGCCATCAAGATCGTTGACCCCGAAGTGGAGCGCCACCTGGGATATTTTGAGCCCGAGCATTACCCAATATGCCTTGATATGCTGGAAATTATCCAGATAGATGCGGCTGATGGCGAGGGTTTTGAGGCAATCGATCCCATCGGGGCCGTGCTCCACCTTGATATTGGAGTTTTGCGTCTGAAACGCGAGGGGGATAAAGGCCTGAAAGCCGCCACTGCGATCCTGCAGGGCGCGCAATTTACATAGATGATCGACGCGGTGGCTGTAGTTCTCGATATGTCCGAACAGCATGGTGGCATTGCTTTTAAGTCCGGCGGCGTGAATCTTTTCGGTCACTTCGAGCCAGCGCGCGGCGGAGATCTTCTCCGGGCAGATCTGCTGGCGGATTTCGGGCGCGAAGATCTCCGCGCCGCCACCGGGGGTGGAGTCGAGGCCGAGGCGCATCAGTTCGCGGATCACCTCTTCCACCTCCAGGCCACTGATGCGGGAAAAATAGTCGATCTCCACGGCGGTAAAGGCCTTGATTTTAATGGCGGGGTTGTTAGCCTTGATGGTGGCCAGCAGGCGCAGGTAGAACTCAAACGGCAGCTCAGGATGTAACCCCCCCACCATGTGGAGTTCGGTGGCGCCGGCGGCGCTGGCCGCGGCTGCCTTCTCCAGCACCTGACTCAAATTATAGGTATAGGCGCCGGGGTCGCTGCCATCTTTACAGAAAGCGCAGAAACGGCAGTGGTTTACACACACATTGGTGTAGTTGATATGCCGATTGACGTTGAAAAACACCCTGGTGCCATTTTTTTTGCGATTCGCCAGATCCGCCAGGTCTCCGATGGCAAGCAGGTCATCCGCTTCAAACAGCTGCAGCGCTTCGGCATCGGTGATGCGTTGTCCCTGTTCTATTTTGGCGCGAAGAGTGGCAAAAAATGTATTCATATTATTCATACCTATCCATATAAATTTGGCAGTGGCTCTTTTTATGCCAGCGTATCGGTGTTGTGCCCAAGGGCGGAAGATTCGCCCCAGCGCTGCAGAAGGTTATGCTCAAGCTGGAGTTGATCGAGGATGCGCCCGGCGACAAAGTTGATCAGATCCTGCAGCGATTGCGCCCCCATGTAAAAGGCGGGCATCGCCGGGAGGATCACCGCCCCGGTTTCGCTCAAAGTGAGCAGATTGCGCAGATGGATGCTGTGCAGCGGAGTTTCGCGCGGGACCAGAATCAACGGGCGCCGCTCTTTCAACATCACATCGGCGGCGCGCTCGATCAGGCTGGTGCTCACTCCGGCGGCCAGCCGCCCCACTATCCCCATGGAGGCGGGGACGATCACCATGGCGGCGCAGGGAGCGGAACCGCTGGCTACCGGGGCCATAAAGTCGTGTTCGGCGTAACAGCTCAGCTGCCCGGCGCTCAGGCGGTAATATGTTTCGAGCTCGCGCTGCTGCACTGCCGGATCATCGGGCCAGCTTAATTTCCCCTGCGCACTGAGTTCCTGCTCGAGGCGCAGCACCTGGCGCCCGGCGCCAGAGGTCAGGAGAGAAACCCGACAGCCGCAGCCAAGCAGCTGTTCCAGCACAGTGAGGGCATAGCGGGCGCCGGAAGCACCGCAAATAGCGAGGGCGATGTGGCGCGCCCTGTTTTCTTCCACCCTTGAGTTCATCCCAGCACCAGTACATCGGCGAGGACAAAGAGGAACAGGATAATGCTGATATAGCCGTTCATGGTGAAGAATGCGGCGTCAAGGCGGCTCAGATCGTCGGGCCGGACCAGATAGTGTTCATACATCAGCAGGGCGGCCACCACGGCGACGCCGACAAGATAAATCCACCCGAGTCCGGCGCTGAGCCACACCAGCAGCAAGAGCAGCACCATCCCGGCGTGGAGCCAGCGCACCAGGATACACGATTTTGGCGCCCCGAGGCGAACCGGAATGGAATACAGCCCATACTCGCGGTCGAAGTCGAGATCCTGCAGGGAGTAGAAGATGTCGAAGCCCGCCACCCACAGCAGCACTGCAAGGCCAAGGAGAACCACGGAGATGTGAATATCGCCGCGCAGCGCGATCCACGCGCCGATGGGCGCCGCCGCCAGGCACAAGCCCAGAATGAGGTGGGCGTAGACGGTAAAGCGCTTGGCGTAGGCATACAATACCAGCAGGAACAGCACCACAAACGACAGGTAGAAGCACAGGGGGTTGAGCATCCAGGCCGCGAGCTCAAACACCAGGATGGCGACCAGGACAAAGATCCATGCTTCAAGCATAGACACCAGCCCCGCGGGGATGTGCCGCGTTTCGGTGCGGGGATTCTCGGCATCGATGCGTGCATCGATAATACGGTTGAGCCCCATGGCGGCAGAACGCGCCCCCACCATGGCGACACAGATCCACAACAATTGTGCCAGGGTCGGCACCTGTTTGCTCGCCGCAGCGGCGAGCACCACGCCGATGAGGGCGAAAGGGAACGCAAATACGGTATGCGAAAACTTAATCATCTCCAGCAGAGCCTTGAGCTTGACTCCAACACGCTGTGGCAGCGTGGGCTGGGTAATACCTGCAGACATATCTATGGATTCCTTTCCCTACCAAGGTCTCAAAACACCAAGGTACCAAGGCTAATGGCGCCGTTGTTTGCCCTTGTGGTTGGCGCCTGTATGTACACATGGCAGTGCGAATTTATACACCCTCACCCCGTGTAGAATCAAGTTCTTTGCCCGGCAGGGGCAAAACGCGGGGGAAATGGAGACTTTTCTGGAGGGGGCTAATTATCCTTTGAAAAAAAATAATACAGTGTTATATTTACGCACAATTAAGGAGGCGCTATGTTTTTCATCCTGTTTCTGACCTTGGTTTTGAGTCTGTTCTGGTTGTTGCTGTCGTGGCAGTTCACCCCGTTTGTGCTTGGCTGCGGAGTCGCTTCCATCGCGCTGACCCTGTATCTGGCCCAACGTATGCGGGTGGTAGATGCTGAATCTCAGCCCCTGAACCTTTCGCCACGCATTGTGGGGTACTGGCTCTGGCTGGCCAAGGAGGTGGCGCTGTCCAACTGGGATGTGACGCGCCATATCTGGAGCAGAAAAATGCACATCAACCCCAGAGTTATCCGGGTAAAGACGCCTATGAAAACACCGTTTGGGTTGATGCTGTACGCAAACTCCATAACCCTCACCCCCGGCACGGTGTGCATCGATATCGAAGATGGACTGGTGACCGCACACGCCCTCACCGACGTGGCCGCTGCGGGCCTTGAGTCCGGGGAGATGGGGGAACGGATCCGCAGGTTGGGGCTATGAACGGCATGCTTGAACTTATGCACAGTGTGTACGCTGGTGCCAGTCTTGCGCTGCTGGCGGTGATGGGGAGTACCCTGGTGCGCGCCATCCTGGGACCGAGCGCGTTCGACCGGGTGTTGGCGGCCAACATGTTCGGCACCAAGACCGTGCTGCTGCTCTCGCTGCTGGGATTTTTGAGTGGACGTCCCGATTTCCTCGATATTGCGCTGGTTTACGCGCTGGTAAACTTTTTGAGCACCATCGCGGTGCTGCGCTTTTTTGAGGGGCGGACCCAGCCACTTGCGCCGGATACAATCCCTGCTTCAGACCGTTCCGCGCACATTTCACCCACGGAGGAGTAGATGGAGACATTTCTTGCCTGGGCTTCAACCCTGTGCATCAGTATTGGGGTGTTTTTAGGGATTACCGGAGCGGTGGGAATTTTTCGCCTGCCGAACTTCTTTACCCGTCTGCACGCCGCCAGTGTCACCGACTCGGGGTGTGCGTTTTTGCTGTTGTTCGGCCTGATGCTGCAATCCGGCTTCACCGTCCCTACCATTAAGCTGTGTTTTATTCTGGTTTTCTTTTTGATCAGCAGCCCGACCGCCGCCCATGCCCTGAGCAAGACGGCGCTGAGAAGTGGCGCACAGCCGACCCCTTCCCCACGTGAGGACCGCTGATGGAACTGATTATCGACATCACGCTGCTGACGTTTCTGGGACTGACGGCCCTGGCGATCAACCGGATCGACAAGCTATTCTGCGTCATCATGCTCTCAGGTATTTACAGCCTGTTGTGCGCGTCGCTGTTTGTCACCATGGACGCGGTAGATGTGGCCTTTACCGAGGCTGCGGTGGGTACCGGGATAGCCACGGTTCTACTCCTGAGCACCATCGGCGCGACCGAAACCGAGCAGCGCAGCGCCCCTCGTCGCCCCCTGTTTGCGCTGCTGGTGGTATGTGCCACGGGGGCCATTCTGGTGTATGGCACCATGGATATGCCCGCCTTCGGCGATCCCAACGCCCCTATTCACCAACATGTGGCGCCGCGCTATGTGCAGCAGTCGCAGCAGGAGGTAGGCTCCGACAACATCGTCACTTCGATTCTGTCAAGCTATCGTGGCTTCGATACTCTGGGGGAGACGGTGGTTATCTTCACTGCCGGGCTGAGCGTGGTGGGGCTTATCGGCTTCAGAGGGATGCAGAAATTCGGTGACCGGCAGCGTGCCGCCGGGATAACCCGGGATGAGATGGAACAACATCTGGTGTTGCGCATTGTGATCAAGATGTTCATCCCGCTGATTCTGCTGTTTGCCCTGTATGTGCAGTTTCATGGCGATTTCGGCCCGGGCGGCGGGTTTCAAGCCGGGGTTATTTTTGCCAGCGGCTTTATCTTCTACACCCTGATGTTCGGGCTGGATGCCGCCATGCGAGTTGTGTCACCGCGCACCCTGAGCTACATCGCGGCGCTGGGGGTGTTGCTGTATGGCGGGGTCGGAATCGCAACCATGCTTATGGGGGGAAATTACCTTGACTACGATGTCCTGCGCCACGACCCCCTGCACGGGCAGCATCTGGGAATTTTTCTGATAGAACTCGGGGTCGGTACCACCGTGTTCTCCGTGATGGTGCTGATCTTCTTTGCGTTCAGCTCCAGGAAGGGGTTGCGGCAGTGACCAGAAAGGGGCGGCGCCGGTGAATATAGGAGCGCATTACAATTACTGGGTGGCTATTTTTCTGATGATGACTGGATTCTATGTCGTGATCACCCACGGAAATCTGATCAAAAAGCTGATCGGACTGAACTTGTTTACCACCTCGGTATTCATCCTCTACATCTCACTGGCGAAGGTGAGAGGGGGGACCGCCCCCATCATCGCGCCGGGAATCGAGGTGTACTCCAATCCGTTACCCCATGTTCTCATTCTCACCGCTATCGTGGTGGGGGTGGCAACTACGGCGGTGGGACTGGCGCTGGCGCTGTTGATCTATGATCGCTACGGCACCCTTGAAGAGGAGGAAATACGCCTGAAGGATGACTCGCTATGAACCATCTGCCTGCCATTCAGGTCATTATCCCGCTGTTATGCGCCCCGTTGTGTCTGCTGCTACGCTGGCGCACCGGCGCATGGCTGATCGCCACCATTGCGACTTGGGCCACCTTCGGCGTCAGCCTCGTACTGGCGCGCACCGTTGTCCTTAACGGCGCCATAACCTACGCCATGGGGGGCTGGCCTGCGCCGTGGGGAATCAGCTATCATGTCGACACCCTGAGCGCTTTCCTTGTCCTCATTGTGAGCGGCGTCGGCGCTTTGACCCTGGCGTTTGCGTATAAAAGTGTGCAGCGCGAAATCCGTCCGGAGAGTCTGCGCGCGTTCTATGCCCTGCTGCTGATCTGCCTGGCCGGGTTGCTGGGGATCGTCCTGACAGGTGACGCCTTTAACATATATGTGTTCCTTGAAATCTCCTCCCTGTCGGCGTATGCCCTCATCGGCATGGGGCAGCGGCGGCGCGCGCTGCGTGCGGCTTTTCAATACCTTATAATGGGCACCATCGGGGCGACCTTCATCCTCATCGGAATTGGCCTGCTCTACAGCCTCACCGGTACCCTGAACATCCAGGACTTAGCAGCACGGGTCGAGATGATTCCAGCTTCGACGTATGGAAACCATACCCTGATCACGGCATTTGCGTTTTTAACGGTGGGTCTCAGCCTGAAGCTCGCCCTGTTTCCGCTCCATCTATGGCTCCCCAATGCCTACACCTACGCCCCTTCGGTAGTCACCATTTTTCTGGCGGCGACCGCAACCAAGGTCGCTGTATACATGCTGCTGCGCTTCTCGTTCTGCATCCTGGGGCAGCGTTTTGTGTTTGAGCAGCTCACCCTGGGCAACATCCTGCTGCTCCCCTCTCTGGCGGCAATTCTGGTAGCCTCACTGGTGGCAATCTTTCAGTACGACATCAAACGGATGCTGGCCTATTCCAGTATCGCCCAGATCGGCTACATGACCCTGGGCATCAGCTTGAACTCCCATGCGGGGCTGAGCGCCGGGATCCTCCACATGTTCAACCATGCTCTGATGAAGGGGGCGCTGTTCATGGCAATGGGGGCGGTAGCCTATCGCACCGGCTCGGTCTATCTGAGTGATTTTCGTGGCCTCGGGCGGCGCATGCCCTGGACCATGGCGGCATTTGTCCTCGGAGGGATGAGCCTGATGGGGGTGCCCCTCACTGCCGGCTTCATCAGTAAATGGATTTTGCTGCAGGCGACGCTGGAGGCGGGATGGTGGCCGGTGACCGCCATCATCTTGCTGGGATCACTGCTGGCGGTGATCTACATCTGGCGGGTGGTGGAGACTGCGTATTTCAACCCGCGCCACGAAATCGAACACGGCACCGAAGAGGCACCGTTGAGTATGTTGCTGCCCATGTGGGTTCTGGTCGGGGCCAATGTCTATTTCGGCATCGACACCTCGATTCCGTTGCAGATGGCGCAGCGCGCCGCAACCATTCTGATGAGCGGAGGAACCTTATGACTCCCGTGGTTCTGATGCAGCTGTGTATTCTGATCCCACTGGTTGGCGCGGTACTGATCGGGCTGAGTTCGCGCGCACCCAATATCCGTGAGGGGGTAACCCTGATGAGTGCGGCATTGCTGCTGGGTGCAGTGGCCGGGCTGTACCTCGACCCAGCCGCACTGAGCAGCGCGGCGGTGGTTGTGGCTGAACCCATCGCCGGAGCCGCCATCAAGCTGAAGCTCGAACCCCTGGGGCTGTTGTTTGCCGGAATCGCAAGTTTGCTGTGGCTGATCACTTCGGTGTACACCATCGGCTATATGCGCAGCAATGACGAGGAACACCAGACCAGGCTCTATATCTGTTTTGCCATCGCTCTGGCCAGCACCATGGGGATTGCGCTGGCAGGGAATCTGCTGACGCTGTTCATCTTCTACGAAGCCCTCACCCTCTCCACCTATCCATTGGTGGCGCACAAGGAGGATGAAGATGCCCTTTACGGGGGGCGCTTTTACCTGGGGATCCTCATGTCCACTTCGGTGGGGCTGCTGTTGCCCGCGATTGTGTGGGTCTGGCATGTCAGCTCTACCACCGATTTTGTCCTCGGCGGCATCCTTCCTACGGATATGGGGACGAGCAGTGTGTGGTTTCTGCTGTTTCTGTTTGCTTTTGGCATCGGCAAGGCGGCCCTGATGCCGATCCACCGCTGGTTACCCGAGGCGATGGTGGCGCCAACCCCGGTAAGCGCCCTGCTCCACGCTGTGGCGGTGGTCAAGGCTGGAGTATTCTGCATGGTCAAGGTGATCCTGTATATCTTCGGCACCGAAATCCTCCTTGAGTCGGGCGCAAACATGCTCCTGCTGGTGCTGGCATCGGTCACTATTGTGGTGGCGTCCCTCTTTGCTTTGCAGCAGGACAACCTGAAACGGCGCCTGGCGTACTCCACCGTGAGTCAGCTTTCGTACATCACCCTGGCCAGCGCCATCCTCACGCCGCTGTCTACTACAGCGGCGCTGGTGCACATAGTGGCGCATGCATTCGGGAAGATAACCCTGTTCTTCGGAGCCGGAGCCATCTACACCGCCGCGCACAAGACCAGGGTGAGTGAATTGAACGGCATCGGCAGGCGCATGCCGATAACCATGGGGGCCTTCGCCATTGCGACCCTGTCGATGATCGGAGTACCCCCTGCGGGGGGGTTTATCTCAAAATGGTACCTGCTCCAAGGGATCTCCGCGGCGGGGTACTGGGTCTTGCTGCTGGTGCTGCTGGGCAGCACTCTGTTGAATTGCGCCTACTTTATCCCCATTGTGTACGCAGCTTTCTTCCGGGCGGAAACCTACACCCCGGAACATACACCGGATCAGGTGCACGGTGAGGCCCCCTGGATGATGGTGGCGGCGCTGAGCATCACGGCGCTCCTGTCGCTGCTGCTGTTCTTCTCCCCGCAGATACCGCTGCACCTGGCACAGCAGCTACAAGGAGGTGGATAGATGCGTGACCATTTCGGCTTTAGAAAAGGCTCCGACACCAGCCTCCGGCTTCTTTGGGTTGCCTTGGCAGCGTTGCTGGTGGGCGCGGATATTATATGGACGCCACACTCTCCCGTCTCCTATCTGCCCCAGATCGGAATCTATCTTTTGGTAACCCTTGGTGGTACGGGAGCGGTGCTGGGCGTAACCCTGCTTCTCAAACGGGTGTTGTGCCGGAGGGAGGATTACTATGTTGAGCGCTGAGGTGTTGTATATCCCGGGAGTGGTGCTGATTGCGACGGGAATACTGCTCGGCTTCTTCCCTGCCTGGCTGCGGCGCAGCTGCATTATCGCCCTCCCCCCGGTGCTCCTGCTGCATATGTGGACCTTTGCGGGGGGAGATATCCAGGCGAGCTGGCTGGGCTACCACCTCACCCTCCTGCATATGAGCAGCACCGGGCTGCTGTTTGCCAGTGTCTTCATGGTTGCGCTGTGGGCCGGCAGTCTGTTCGCCCTGCAGGATGGATCCCCGCTGGAGCTCGGTGCGGCATTTATCTATGCTGGTGGCGCTATCGGCATCTGCCTGTGCGCTGACTGGATAACCTTGTTTTGTTACTGGGAACTGATGGCGCTATCTTCCACCCTGATTGTATGGTGCGGGAGGCAACGGGATTCATGGCGGGCGGGGCTGCGCTATCTGCTGATTCATCTGGCGGGGGGAGTGGCGCTACTGGCAGGTATCGGTGCTCTGGCTGCGGGAGGGGGGAGCCTGGAGCTCGGAGCCCTGCAGCCCGGGGGATATGCCTACTGGCTGATTCTGGCGGGCATCCTGCTCAATGCGGGCGCGCCGCCGTTTTCATTCTGGATCGCGGACGCCTATCCGCAGGCCAGCCCTTCAGGGATGGTCTTTCTCTCCGCCTTTACCACCAAAACCGCTGTTTTCGTCCTGATAACCGCCTTTGCCGGTGAGGCTGTCCTCATCCCCCTCGGGATATACATGGCATTCTACGGCATTATCTACGCCTTGCTGGAGCAGGATGTGCGCCGCATTCTGGCCTACAGTATCGTCAACCAGGTGGGGTTCATGCTCGTCGCGGTCGGCGTTGGCACCCCGGATACCCTGAACGGGGCGCAGGCGCATGCGGTTGCGCACATCCTGTATAAGATGGTGCTCCTCATGGGGGCGGGGGTAATTATGCGCTCTTTGGGAACTACCAAAGCGCGGGAGCTGGGGGGACAGCTGTGGCGCCAGATGCCGTGGACTACGGCCTGCATCCTGGTGGGAGCCGCCGCGAGCATGGGGGTCCCCTTTACGTCAAGCTTTGTTACCAAATCGGTGGTGCTGTCCGGCCTTGCCGATGCGGATATGGGTTTTATCTGGGTGCTGATGCTGGTGTGCTCTGCGGCGGTAGTGTTCAATGCCGGAGGGCGCTTCCCGTGGCTGACCCTGTTTGCGCCCGTAACGGCTGCAACCCCAGAAGCAGAAGCGCCGGAGGTCACCGACCCCAAGGGACTTGCATTCACTGCGATGCTCGCAGGGGCGTTGCTATGTCTGGGAATTGGCTGGATGCCTGCAACCTTATATTCAGCGCTTCCCCACCCCGCCACCTATCATCCGTATACCTTTAGCCATATCCTGGAACAAGTGCAGATACTCGCAGCAGCGGGTGCGCTGTTCTGGGTTACACGCAAGGTCTTTTATCCCGCTGCAACCATCACCCTGGATACGGATTGGTTTTTGCGCGTAGCCGCGCTGCGCGGATGGCAGAATTTCAGCGCCGCCATTGCGGCTACATATGCCAGAGTAATCGAGCTAATGACAAGTTCACGGATGCGCAGCTACATGCTGATCTTCATCCTGCATGGGCCCCGTGGCATTCTGGCGCGCTCGTGGTATACAGGCAGCATCGCCCTGTGGGTCGCAGTGATGTTGGCCAGCTACACTATTCTTTACAACCTCAACGCTATTCCGGGGTTAAATGTGCTGCAGCACCTGTTTGGCAGATAATTCAGGTGCATGCCGCCGTCGCGCTAGATTGAATACAACACAGCCGCTGAACACCATCAAAGATGGGTAGCGGCTGTGAGTTTACCTTGCTGCTGTGAAAGGCAGTGGCTGGATAGCACGAGAATGAACCGTGCCGGCATGCTGGGGACAGGCCTTAATACTTGAGGATTACCCGGTCCAGAGTGCGCTTGGGCAGATGGTAATTGCCCTGATCATCATGCCAGCCATATGCGTCCTTGCCCGGCCCCTGCTCCTCAATGATAATCTTCTCGCCAGGTTTGCCAATTGCGACCACCAGAAGGATTTCGTAGCGCGTCGGCAAATCGAGGGCCTCGCGCAACTTGCGGCGCTGAATTTTGGCTACGATACATCCACCTAACCCCGCCTGAGTTGCGCCGAGCAGAATCGACTGTGCGGCAATACCCTGATCTGCTACATAGCTGCTACAGATAGTCTTATCCCCGAGGATGATGATATAACCGGTGGGCTTAACTCCTTTGATCGGGCCACCCCAACCACGCAGATACCCTTGCCACGACAGGGTTTCAAAAATCTCTTCATTGCGTGCAGGATCACTAGAAATTATGTAACGCAGCGGCTGCTGATTCAGGTTGCTGGTGGAGGGAGCAAGGCGCGCAAGATCCACCAGCTCCAAAAGGGTTTCCTCTGAAATTTTTTCCGCTTCTACAAAATAGTGATAGTTTCTGGTTTTCTCTATCAACTCTTTAAAATTGCACTCACCTATTCCTGCCATACCAATCACCCTTCTAGTCAGCTCTTTAATGTTCCAGCTATCTGTCTTTTCAACAGCTGTATTAACGTCTCTCTGTGGCCGGTTGGCTGACACACAACCGGCTAAGCATAGCGTCAGACTAATAGCCGAGAAATCTTTGTCCCAAAATCATAACAATAAAATAGTGTTTGTTTTTACAAAAAACAAGAGTTATTTGCAAATTCAACAGCCTTATCCTGTTAGTATAACCTCACTAAGCAGCTTATCCAAACACGGAATTCTCATTTCAGTCAACGTTGGGCTCTTCCTCTGACGTGACGCTGGGATGTCCAAGTAATTACACTACTCCTGAACTAACCCTGAATAGATATACAGTATCTCGGGGTGGCGCACAGCACCTGCGCTCCTTAATATATTAACCATAGCATACGCAGGCAGCATAACACGATACTTTTTGCACCAGAGTTCTTTTTTATTTCATGGTATTTTAAAACACCGTTACACAATCCTGAACATCCCCCATTGGGGGCGCAAGATGGTGCCCATAAATACCTCATCCGAACAACTCCCGCTAAAGTCGCTCTAAAAGGTTAAAATGGCACTACCACCTTTTTCTTTCCGCTGAAGCGCCAGCTTACTCCATCCAACAGACGCAAGTCATGCCGCACAGCGCTGTAACAAGATAGCTCCTGGTTCATACAGTGCCAGTAGATGTGGCTAAAGTCTGTACAGTCTGTAGCCTCATCCACCAGAATCAGTGTATGGCAGCGTCCCAAAAGGGGATGCTGCAATATGGTGTTGCGCCAGCGTTCCCATTCAGGCTCAGATTGCGGAGCCGATACCTGGACAATTAATACCGGCAAATGGGATGTTTCTGGCGGACACCCCAGCGTCAGGATAAAGGGGAATTCCCGTCGCATTAATATCGCTAGCAGCTTCCACACCTGGGCGCCCAGCAGGGCACTCTCGGTAGGGGGTGGCCCCACCACAGTGACTGGAACGATAGCGTCAGGGCGCATGTGGATATGCTCAAGCTGAATTATGGGGCAGAGGACGGAGTTGGTATAAAACCCCGTGTGGTTGGCATAGCTCCCCTCGGGCAGAAGTTCAGCCGGCTCTACGTACCCTTGCAAAAGGACCTCAGCCCCCTGAGGCAGTGGTAGTCCCGCCTCATTCAAGCCTATCCGCTGACGCTGAGCGCGAATAAATCCCCAAAAAGATAATTCAGACCCGGACGCGGGCAACGGAAACAACGACGCGAAGGTCAACGCCGGATCGACTCCCAACGCTATACTTACGGGCATCTTCTCTGCGCGAGTGGCGTAACCTTGCCACACTGCGTGCGCCCTGGATCCGGCACGCCAATTTACTGTCAGGGCGCGGGGCCCCACGACACTCAGACGATAGATACCGGCATTTATTTCTGCATCACCCCATGCACGAGAAAAAAGGGTCGCCAGAGAAAAATATGGACGCGAATCACCCTCCCAATAACGTACTTGAGGCAATTCATACAGGCTGTCAAGCGCGGTATAGATGGTCGAGTCAGCGCTTGGTGGCTGGGCTACCGCTGCATAATCTGTGCGAATATAAGCACAGAAATCATCCCAAGTGCAAACATGTGCAGGTAGAGCATTGAGCCGCTGCGTAAGGGTTTGGCCGGCGCAACAGAGCAGTTGCTCGATTCTGGCTGTAGTTGCAAACATATTAGCAACCACAGAACAGGCTGTTCCGCTCACATGGTGGAACCACGTCAAAGTAGAGGCGTTGGAGCGCAGGCGTTGATATGCGCGTGTGCCCAGATCAATATCTGCATCTACCACAGCATGGATATGCTCTACACCATCCTGTTGGCTCTGCCGCTGTATATATTCGCGTAATTGCATAAAAAAAGCCCCGAAATACGTTCCGGGGCTCCTTTACTCTCTTGTTATTTCCAAACCGTTAAAACAGCGCCTGGCGCGCAAGAGCCATAACTGCGCCGGGAACTATCCCCAGGAAAAGCACCCCAACTACAGAGATCACCGCACATGCAGTTGCACCCAGCTTGAGCTGCACCCACTCGAACTCCTCCTCCGGTGAGCGGAAGTACATGTACACCATCACTCGCAGGTAATAATATAGTGATACCGCCGAGTTGAGGACGCCAAGAACCGCCAGCCACACATATCCAGCGTTTAAAGCCCCGGCAAAGATATAAAACTTGCCGGTAAATCCAGCGGAAGGGGGGATTCCCATAAGGGAAAACAGGCAAATGGTAAACAGTACCGCCAAGACCGGACGCTTGTAGCCAAAACCTGCGAACCCCTGCAGGGTAAGATTGTCTTCACCTACTTTACCTGCCAGGACCAGAATGGCAAAGGCCCCTATATTCATCAAGGTGTATGCCAGCATATAGAACAATACCGCTGACACCCCAACAGCATTTGAGGCAACAAGACCGACAAGAGCGTAGCCAGCATGGGCAATGGATGAATAGGCCAGCATCCGCTTGAGGTTCGTCTGTTTGAGGGCAATAAAGTTACCCACTATCATGGTCAAAACGGCGAGCACCCAGAGAAGCCCAACCCAGGAGGCATGCAGGGAACCCAGACCGATGAGAAAAACCCGCATGAAGGCGGCAAATGCTGCTGCCTTAGGCCCAGCACTCATAAATGCAGTGATGGGGGTAGGTGAACCTTCATATACATCCGGAGTCCACATATGGAAAGGAACCACCGCAATTTTAAACAGAAAACCTGTCGCCAGCAGCAGCATCCCCCCTATTAAAATGGGGTCGGCGATAAGGTGGTGATTCATCGTTAGATAATTCCCGATGTCGGCGACATTGGTAGTCCCGGTGACTCCATAGATAAGGGCTATGCCATAGAGAAGAAAGCCAGTCGAAAAAGAACCAAGGAGAAAATACTTGAGACCCGCCTCGTTGGAGCGCAACTGGCGGCGGAAAAACCCTGCGAGCACATACAGCGCGATAGACATCACCTCAAGGCCGAGGAAGATAGTCATCATGTCTGTCCCGGAAGCCATCAGCATGGCTCCAACCGTGCTGAACAGAATCAGGCTGTAGTACTCTCCGACGGGGTAGCCCTCGCGTTTGAGATACCCATCTGACATCAATATAGTCAACGCCGCTGCCAGGATAAAGATGAAGTTGAAAAACACTGCATAGTTATCCAGCGCGACCTGACCGGCAAACCCGAACTGGGGGTTGTTCCAGGCAAGATAGGATACGCACGCTGTAGCACCAAGCGCTACCAGACTGATGAATGCTGCATACGTTGTGGATCCACGTTTTACAAAGGCATTTAACAGCAGCAATGCCATGCCGAAGCAGGACAGTACCAGTGAAGGCATAATGGCGGCAAAATTTACATTCTGCATTGCCGTTTGCACCATATTTTCCATGAATTGCTCCTTAGAAGCGACTGTACTCAGTTTATACGTACGCTACCTGCGCCGATCAGAGGCGCAAAGCTGCATCACCATAAGAACCGGCGGGGCTGACTGCACCCTGTGCGCCCTGTGTACCCACCCCATAAGCGTGTGGGTACTTACCCTGCTCCATTGCATCTGTACAGACCTGCGTATATGTCTGTGCGCGGGCCTCGCCGCTAACCTGAGACAGCGCCTGATTAACTGCCGGTTCCATCTTTTCCAGAAAGGTGTTGGGATAAACGCCGATCCAGAAGATAAACACCAGCAGCGGCAACATAATACATATTTCGCGCGCAGACAGGTCTTTCAGGTTCTGATTCTTGGGGTTGTCAAGCTTCCCGAACATGAGACGTTGGTACATCCACAACATATACACGGCTGCAAGGATAACCCCTGATGTAGCAACCACTGCGAACCAGCGCAACTCGCTTTCGAAGGCGCCCAGCAGAATCATGAACTCACCGACAAACCCATTTAACCCCGGCAAGCCGATAGATGACAGGGTGACAATCATGAAAATGACGGCGAACACCGGCATCTGCTTGGACAAGCCGCCGAACTCACTGATAAGGCGGGTATGCCGGCGCTCGTAGATGAATCCAACAATGAGAAACAGTGCGCCCGTAGAGATACCGTGGTTAATCATCTGCAGGATAGCGCCACTCACCCCGATATTGTTCAATGCAAAGAGGCCGAGCATAACGAAGCCCAAGTGAGAAACAGAAGAATACGCCACCAACTTCTTCACGTCCTTCTGCATCATGGCGACCAGCGCGCCGTAGACGATGCCGATGACACTCAACGCTGCGAGCCATGGGAGAAACTGCTGCAGGGCATCGGGGAATAATGGCATCGCAAAGCGCAGATACCCGTAGGTTCCCATCTTAAGCATTACCGCTGCCAGTATTACCGATCCGGCTGTGGGGGCCTCAGTATGCGCATCAGGCAACCAGGTGTGGACCGGAAACATAGGCACCTTAATAGCGAAGCTGAAGGCGAAGGCAAGGAACAGCCATTTCTGCAATTCAGGGTGGAGGGTCAGGTTGTAAAAGTCGGTGACACTGAAGCCGTTAACCACACCACCGGTATTGATCGCGTAATAGTACAGGTAGATAATCGCCACCAGCATCAGCAAAGATCCGACGGCGGTATAGATAAAGAACTTGACGGCGGCATAAATACGATTCGAACCACCCCAGATCCCGATCATGAAATACATCGGAATCAGCATTAACTCCCAGAAAATATAGAACAGGAAGAGATCAAGGGAGATAAAAGCACCGAGCATGGCAGTCTCAAGCAATAACAGCAACGCCATGAAGCCCTTTACATTCTTATCCACCGCATGCCAGGTTGAAAGTACCGTAATCGGCAGGATAAAGGTGGTCAGAAGTACAAGCCAGAGACTTATCCCGTCAATCCCCACACTATAGTTCATCTGAAAGTAATCCCCGACACTGATCCAGGGCGCGAACTCAGTATAATGCATCGCTCCAGATGTCTTGAAAACCGGGTCAAGGGCAAGGGGAAGACTGATTATAAACGTGATCAGAGTGATGGCCAGAGTTGTGCACTTCAGCAGGCCACCTTTCGCTCCGGGAAGCATCAGGATAATCAGCATGCCCAGCAGAGGGAAGAATGTCATCAGGCTGAGAATATGTTCTGACATTAGAAATTGCTCCTTCTATATAAGATACCAGTCACAGCCGTCATCACTGAAACACGCAGATGGCAATGATTACAACTACCCCTACCACCATGCTCATAGCATAACTGTGAGTGAAGCCTGTTTGGGTGTAGCGCAACAGACCACCAGTGCCGCGAATGCAGCGAGCTACACCATTGACGATACCATCGACAATACGCGCGTCGAATATCTGCCACAGCCCCGTACCCAGACGTTTGGTCGGATTGACAAACAATGCATCATAGAGCTCATCCACATACCATTTATTAAAAACTGCACGATGAAGTCGGGTAAAGCGCGCGCAAAACCGGGCGGGTATTTCCGGATTTTTGCAGTAAAACAGCCATGCCAGTCCGATCCCTACCAGGCCCACTCCGACGGAGACCCCAATAGTGCCAAACTCAGTACTTGCTGCACCGTGCGCTGCTATACTATGCAGACTCTGGGCAGGTTCAAACACGGGCGCCAGAAACTGCTGAATATAGTTGGGGATATGCCCCACCAAATCGCCAATAACATGGGGTATGCCGATCAAGCCGCCGAAGGTGGCCAGCAACGCCAGAACCATGAGGGGGAATGTCATTGTCAGTGGTGATTCAGGGATATGGTCTTTGGCGCGCGGATCGGTTTTCTGGGGGCCGAAGAACGTCATGAACACAAGGCGGAACATATAGAACGCCGTCATTCCAGCAGCGACAGTTCCGATCAACCACAGAATCCAGTGTCCACGGGTCGAAGCGAATGCCCACCACAAGATTTCGTCCTTGGAGAAAAACGCGGAGAAAAAAGGCAGACCACAGATCGCCAAGGTTGACAAAAAGAAGGTTATGAAGGTAATGGGCATCTTCTTGCGCATTCCCCCCATGTTCCGCATATCCTGGGGATCATGACTCAGATGCGCATGGTGATACGCGTGGTGGAGACCATGGATAACAGAGCCGGAGCCGAGGAACAGGCAGGCCTTGAAAAACGCATGGGTCAAAAGATGAAAAATTCCTGCGGTAAAGGCCCCAACCCCCATCGCAAGGAACATAAACCCCAACTGCGACACCGTTGAATAGGCCAGCACGCGCTTGATGTCGTTCTGCGCAAACCCGATAGTAGCAGCAAAAATAGCAGTTGCCGCCCCGACAATCGCGATCACCAGCATCGTATCCGGTGCCATGGCAAACAGGCCATTCATGCGCGCGATCATATATACACCGGCAGTGACCATGGTAGCGGCATGAATAAGAGCAGAAACCGGTGTCGGCCCCTCCATGGCGTCTGGCAACCAGGTGTACAGGGGGATCTGCGCCGATTTGCCGGTGGCACCAAGGAAGAAGCACAAGGTGATAATGGTGACAATTATACCGCCATTTTCAAGGGTACCGGCGTTAGCAGCAATTTCGGTGAAATTGATGGTCCAGACCCCGTTTTGGCCGAGGGACCAGAACAGCAAGAACAGGCCGAGCAGAAAGCCGAAATCACCCACACGATTGACGATAAAGGCTTTCTTGCCTGCGTCGCTGGCACTCTTCTTCTCGTAGTAATACCCGATTAACAGATAAGAGCACAGCCCAACCCCTTCCCAGCCTACAAACATCACCAGTGCGTTATTGCCCAGCACCAGCATCAGCATCGCAAAGGTAAACAAGTTCATATAGGCAAAGAAGCGGGAATAGCCATCTTCGCCGTGCATATAGCCGATGGAGTACAGGTGGATCAGGGTAGATAATCCAGTCACATTCAGAATCATCAGCGCTGAAAGTGGATCCAACAAGAATCCCCAGTCGATCTGAAGAGGACCGATACTGATCCAGCTGGCTACAATATTTTCATGTGTTTTTACCTCATCTCCGAGCAGACGCACAAAGTACATGCACGCGACCACAAAGGAGGCAAACACAGCCAGGGTACCAATGGTACCGATTACCTTTTCATTCTTGATTTTCCTGCCCAGCAGCCCGTTTATCAGAAAGCCCAGAAGGGGGAAAAACGGTATGAGCCATAAATTGTCGTACATCTATATCTCCTCTTGACGGACC
>CAYUJC010000033.1:15773-25875 GCA_964444945.1 uncultured Desulfuromonas sp. | reverse complement strand
GTTGGGTGGATGCCACCAGTGTTGTACGTCGGCGACGTACAACACTGGTGGCATCCACCCAACGGACAAGGGGTACGCACCCATATCTCCGATGACTATCTGTGGCTTGCGTACGCCACCTGCCGTTATGTCCTGGCGACCGGTGATTTCAGCGTGCTCGACGAGTCGGTCCATTTCCTGGAGGGACGTGAGTTGGGTCCGGAGGAGGAGTCTTACTATAGCCAGCCGCAACGTTCGACTGAAGCGGCAAGCCTCTATGAACATTGTGTGCGTGCGCTCAAACATGCCTTACGTTTTGGGAAACACCGCTTACCCTTGATGGGCAGTGGTGACTGGAACGATGGTATGAACCTCGTCGGCCATGGCGGGAAGGGGGAGAGCGTCTGGCTGGGGTGGTTCCTGTATGAGAACCTGCAGCAGTTTGCAAATCTGGCCCGCACGCAAAACGACGTGGCCTTTGCCGATATCTGCACGGAACAGGCTACGCAGCTGCGTACCAGCATCGAAGCCCATGGTTGGGACGGTGATTGGTACCGGCGTGCTTATTTTGACGATGGCACACCCCTGGGCTCGGCCACCAACGAGGAATGTCAGATTGATTCGATCAGCCAGAGTTGGGCGGTCATTTCCGGGGGCGGTTCCCCCCAGCGCGCCCGCCAGGCGATGACAGCCTTGGATCTGCGCCTGGTGCGCCGCGATGCGCAACTCATTCAGTTGCTCGATCCCCCCTTCGATCAATCCGACCTTGAGCCCGGCTATATCAAAGGTTATGTCCCCGGCGTGCGCGAGAACGGCGGCCAATACACCCATGCCGCGATCTGGGCGACGATGGCGTTTGCTCAGCTGGGTGAGCGGGAACGGGCGTGGGAATGTTACGCCATGCTCAACCCCATCAACCATGGCAGTCAGCCGCAGACGATTGAGCGCTACCAGGTTGAGCCCTACGTGATGTGCGCGGATATTTACGCTACCGCCCCGCACACTGGCCGCGGCGGTTGGACCTGGTACACCGGGGCTGCGGGATGGATGTACCGGCTGAGCGTAGAAACCCTGCTCGGGCTGCATCTGGAAGTGGATCGGCTGCGCATCGCGCCCTGCATCCCGCAACATTGGGCGGAGTACAAAATCCACTACCGCTATCGCGAGACGGTCTACCATATCCTTGTTACCCGCGTTGCGGAAGAACCTAAGCAGGCGCTCCGCGTCATCCTGGACGGTGCAGTGGTAGACGAAGGGGGCGTTGATGAGTCCGGACGCGCTCAAGGGATGGTTCCCCTGGTGGACGATCGTCAGGAGCACCAGGTCGAGGTAATTTTGAGTTGAAGTTCGTGGTTTTAAAGCAACGCAGATCCGCATCTGGAAAACTGGAGGAGCAACCATGAGTGATCCCACCCGCCCTATCCGCCCGCTTTACAATCATCCCCCGGAAATCGAAGGGATGGACTTTCTGACCGAACTGGCCCTGGATATAGGCTGGTCATGGAATCATGCGATCGATGAGGTGTGGCGCCAGCTTGATCCAGAGCTGTGGCAGTTCACTCATAACCCCTGGGTGGTCCTGCAGACGATTTCGCGCGACCGCATTGAGAGCGTGTTGGCCGATGCAACGTTTCGCAAAAAAGTTGATACTCTGGTACAGACCAGACGGGAGGCGCTGACAGCGCCAGCCTGGTTCCAGCAGCATTATCCGCAAGCTCCTCTGAGCAGTGTTGCCTATTTCAGCATGGAATTCATGTTGAACGAAGCACTCCCCATTTACTCAGGCGGGCTTGGTAACGTCGCCGGCGATCAACTCAAAACCGCCAGTGATCTGGGCGTTCCGGTGGTCGGTGTGGGGCTACTCTATCAATTGGGCTATTTTCGCCAGGTGATAAGCAAGGATGGCAGACAGCAGGCCCTTTTCCCATACAACGACCCCGGCCAGCTGCCGATCACCCCCTTGCGTCAGGCCAATGGCGAGTGGTTGCGGCTGAAGATCAACTTGCCCGGTTACTCGATTTGGCTGCGCGCCTGGCAGGTCCAGGTTGGCCGCGCCAATCTATACCTGCTGGATAGCAACGACGCGGCCAACTTCCCGGCGCATCGCGGGATCACCAGTGAATTATATGGTGGAGGCCCGGAACTGCGCCTCGAGCAGGAGTTGCTCCTTGGCATCGGCGGCTGGCGCCTGCTCGATGCGCTGGGGCTCCAGCCGGAAGTCTGCCACTTGAATGAAGGGCATGCGGCCTTTGCCGTGCTGGAACGGGCCCGCTGTTTCATGCAGAAAACCGCACAACCATTTAAAGAGGCGCTGGTCGCCACTCGCGCAGGGAACCTCTTCACCACCCACACCGCCGTGGCCGCCGGCTTTGACCGGTTCGCGCCTGCGCTCATCGAACAATACCTCAGTGGATATGCCGAGGAACAGCTCGGTATACCCCTCCACGATCTGCTGGCTTTGGGGCGCCAGAACCCCAACGACAAGACAGAACCTTTCAACATGGCCTATCTGGCGATCCGTGGAAGCGGGAGGGTCAACGGCGTAAGTCGGTTGCATGGGGACGTCAGCCGCCACCTTTTTGCGCCCCTTTTCCCGCGCTGGCCGATGAACGAAGTGCCTATCGGGCATGTAACCAATGGGGTACATATGCCGAGCTGGGACTCGACGGAGGCCGACGCGCTGTGGACCCAGGCCTGCGGCAAGGAACGCTGGTTGGGGACGACAGAAACTCTGGAGCGTGACATGCGCAATGTCAGTGATGCCAGGCTTTGGGAGTTTCGTATCGCCACCGGCAAGAACCTGATTGCCTACGCCCGCGAGCGCTTGTCCAGACAACTGGCCGCCTCTGGTGCCACCCCCGGAGCGTGTGCAGAGGCGAAACAGTTTTTTGATCCCAACGTTTTGACCCTGGGGTTTGCGCGTCGCTTCGCGAGCTACAAGCGGCCGAATCTGCTGCTGCACGACCCGGAGCGCTTGCTGCGCCTGTTGACCAACCCGCAGCGTCCGGTGCAACTGATCATCGCCGGCAAGGCCCATCCCGCCGATCAAACAGGACAGGACTTGATTCATGAATGGATGAATTTCATCCGCCGGGCGGAGGTACGCCCGCATGTAATCTTCCTCAGCGATTACGACATGCTCTTGACCGAGCAGTTGGTGCAGGGGGTGGACGTCTGGATCAACACGCCGCGGCGTCCCTGGGAAGCCTGCGGCACCAGTGGTATGAAGGTGCTCATCAACGGTGGCCTCAATCTCTCGGAGTTGGATGGCTGGTGGGCAGAGGCTTATACGCCTGAGGTGGGATGGGCGTTGGGGGATGGTCAGGAACATGGCGACGACCCGGCCTGGGACGCAACGGAAGCGGTAATGCTGTATGAGCGGCTCGAACAAGAGGTGATTCCTGAGTTTTACGCCCGTAACGACCAGGGGATTCCCACCGCCTGGGTGGCGCGCATGCGCGAAAGTATGGCACGGTTGACGCCGCAGTTTTCCGCCAACCGTACGGTACGCGAGTACGTGGAAAGCTATTATCTCCCCGCCGCCGCGGCCTACCAGGAGCGCGCTGCCGCGCAAGACACCGCCGGGCTGGCGATAACCCAGTGGCAATATGGGCTGGAAAAAAACTGGACAAACGCACGCTTTGGTGAGGTTACAGTCACTACCAGCGATGCGTGGCACACGTTCGAGGTTCAGGTTTATCTCAACGGCATCGACCCTGATGCAGTGCAGGTTGAACTGTACGCCGAAGCACCAAACGGGGAGGAGCCAATGCGGGTGAAAATGAGCCGCGACCGCCCGTTGGTAGGGGCGGAAAATGGCTATGCCTATACCGCACAGGCGCCGGCGGATCGCCCGCCCGAAGATTTCACCGCACGGATCATCCCTTATTTCCCCGGGGTGGCGATTCCTCTCGAAGTACCACAGATACTCTGGCAGCGCTAAGCAGGCAAAGCTGGCCTGTGCAGGGGGTTGACTCGGCGGGCGGCGCTGAAGTTTGGACAAACATGAAAAAGGGTAGTATAATCGTTCCTCGCGTGCGGGTGCATTCAGGGTTTATCCCCTTAGTGCGTTTCTTCAGATGGTGGAACTCTGCACGCGGAAAAGGAGGAACAATTTGTCTTTTAACAGTGGTAAAACATTTAAAGAGATGTTTGAGGCCGCCGCTGAGGTAGCCGGGGAACACTGGGGTATCCTCGAAGAACCAGCGGAACAGGTTTTCGAGGTCGAGCGTGATGCGTTGCGCGAACTGGCTTCCGAATGGATGTGCTCCGGCCTGAATGATAAAGAACTCGATGCCAAGTTGGAGCAGCTGCATAAGCGTTTCAACAGTGCAATCGCGCAGCAGGTAGAAGTGGAACCAGAATTACTGGAACGCGTGGTGCAGAGTGCATTTAATGTCTACTGGGAAGCCTTGATGAAGGCGTTGTAGTGCGCGCCTGCTGATTTAACTGTCTCCCCATCTCCCCCATCCTGTTCAACCTTTCCGATTTTATCCCTCTTCGTTCAGATAGCGTTGTGGCACCTGTGCTGCGTTTAGTAGCGGGAGAAAATCTCCCAGCGCGCTGTGCGCCGTCCCAGCGCCCCCCAGCTGTTCCCCCAGGGTGCGGATAAAGCGCCAGGTTTTCAGGGCATCAAACCATTCGTGAAAAGCGCGGATCTTTTTGGCTGCGCAGGTGTGGTTATGCTGCAGGCGCGTCCAGGTGCGTTCAAACCCGGCTGTGCGTAAAAATTGAGCCGCGTGTGCGTGTTCTTGGTGCAGGAGCATGAGCAGCCGGGTTGCATCGGCGTCGGGGTTTGTCGTCACCAGCTGCAGGCAGCCGCGCAGAGCGGCGTAACATGCGAATGGATAGAACAGCTGCAGGGGGAGGTTGTCACCACATGCCTGGCGGATGCTCTGACCGGTGCCGAAGGGGGTGCGGGTGGAGATGCGCGCGGCAGGGAAAACGCAGGTTGCGTTTATGTGTGTGACCCTCCCGGTTTTAGCCAGCTGCTGCATGAAATAGAAATCCTCCCCTGCCTGGCGCAAATTCATCCCCCCGGCTCTGACATAGGCATGGGCGCTGCTTACCATGGTGCTGCCGATACTTGGGTATGCATAGGGCGATCCGGCCCAATGGAGCCCGGCGACATGGCAGCGCATATGGAGTTCGTAGTCTTCCATGGCACGTTGCTGGGTGGCGGCAGAGCATGGTCGGTGCGCGAATGCCACCACACCGGCGTAAAAATCGCGCTGCTGCGCGTAACGCAGCAAAGTTGAAGCATAGTTGCTCTGCGTGCGGGTGTCGGCGTCCAGATGGATCAGCAGTGCAGCGGGGTTCAGCTGTGGCAGCACCAGGTCGGCGCCAATTTTACGCGCCATCCCCACCCCGCCTCGGCTTGTGGGCATACAGGTGGTTGCCCCGGCGGCATCGATCCAGCCAAGGTTCAGGTGCATGGGCTTTGCAGGACTGGCAGCATATGTGCGCAGACGCTCAAGGTCGGCCAGGTTCTGCTGTTTCAGTTCCGCGCTGGCGTCGCAGCGGTGGTTCACTACAATCAATACCAGTAGTCGCGCCAAGGCGCAGGGTTCGTTGCGCGTCAACGCGTCGAGGGTCGCAAAGAGCTCGTCACCTTCGGCCAGCGCTGGAATGAGGATAACCCCCTTCAACGTGGGCCAGACTGCGGGCGCTACCCCTTCGAGCTC
Organism: uncultured Desulfuromonas sp.; assembly: GCA_964444945.1. Classification (GTDB taxonomy): domain Bacteria; phylum Desulfobacterota; class Desulfuromonadia; order Desulfuromonadales; family Desulfuromonadaceae; genus JAIVHC01. The sequence goes on along the minus strand of CAYUJC010000033.1, from coordinate 20,212 downwards.
CCATGCCCCTTGCAGGGCGCTGCGTTCAAGATACCGTTGGCGCGCCCGCTCCCAGGCTGAGGCAAGGCTCATGCGCTGGCGGTGCGGCACACCTGGAGCAGGTGCTCTATGGGTGCGGCTTCCGGGTTCAGCCAGTTGATGCAGGTGCCGCGCTTCTCCATGCGCCGGAACCAGGTCTCCTGCCTTTTGGCAAATTTACCGATGGCGTTGCCCAGTTTTTCTACCATAGTGGGGTAATCCAGCTGTCCCTGCAGATACTGGGCGATAAAACGGTATTCAAGGCCGTAGAATTCCAGCGTTTCCCAGCTGGTGCCGTTTTCATGCAGGCGTCGCACCTCATCAAGCATCCCTTGCTCCAGACGCTGCTGCAGCCTGACATTGATGCGCTGGCGCAGGATGGGGCGCGCCCAGCTCAGCCCGAACACCAGCGGATGAAGCTCTGGCACAGCCGTGGCGGGTTCTTCAGCTTCCTGCGCCACGGCAATCTCTATCGCCCGGGTCATTCGCGCGCGCTCTTCCAGGTCGGTGCTATTGTGTTGCTCCGGTTTCAGGCGCAGCAGTTCCTGGCGCAGCTCTGGCGTGCTCATAGCAGACAGGCGTGCACGTAATGCCATGTCAGGTGGAGCTTCCACCATGCGATAGCCGCTCAATACCGCTTCGAGGTAGAGCCCGGTGCCGCCGCATAGAATCGGCATGCGCCCGCGTGCGTGGATAGCAGCGAATGCTGTATAAAAACGCTGCTGGAACTCATACACATTAAATTCATATCCCGGCGCCACGATGTCGATCAGGTGATAGGGGATGTTTCCGTATTCATTCAGATCCTTGCCGGTACCAATATCCATGCCGCGGTAAACCTGGCGCGAGTCCGCCGAGATGATTTCACCGTTTAAATGGCGCGCCGCTTCAACCGCCAGGCAGGTTTTACCCGAGGCCGTAGGCCCAAGAATTACGATCAGGTTGGTTGGCGGGAGTGTCTGGGGGGGTGGGGTCATCGCAGATCCTGCTGAAGAAGAGGGGTTTTTCTTGGCAGAAGGTTTTGGTGGAGTAGGGGCCTGGGCGCAACTATACTAAATATCTGCGCTTAAATACAAGAGGCACCGATGCCCCTGTGAGAGGAGCAATCCCCCTCCCCAGTGTGCAGGGTGCGGATGAGATGTGCGTTGTTTAGCGCTTAGCGTAACACGTGGAGCTTTTCAATGTGGAGCTGATCTGCTAGATTGACGCGTATGCTCCACAGGTGGAGCCGTTTTGGATGCTGCGCCGCATAAGTGCATCAATTTCCATAGGTTTCATAATCTTTATCATAATCTATTACTATAGTCTGAATCAAATATGTCTGAATTAAATAACCTCCCCGTGCGTGTAATTCCCCGCTCTGAGCACGACCTGTCGCGCCAACAAATCGATGAAAACACTTTAAAGATTCTGTATCGTCTCCATCGACATGGATATAAAGCATATCTGGTGGGTGGCGGGGTACGCGACCTGCTCCTGGGGAGGCCCCCCAAGGATTTTGATATCGGCACCGATGCAACCCCGGAGCAGATGTATAAGCTATTTCGCAACAGCCGCATCGTAGGGCGGCGCTTTCGTCTGGTGCATGTCCTCTTCGGGCGCAATGAGTGTATCGAAGTGGCGACCTTCCGGCGCAAGCCAGTTGAAGAGGAAGTGCCGGACGACGAACGCTTTTTCTGTGAAAATGTGTTCGGCACTCCGCGCGAAGATGCTTTCCGCCGCGATTTCACCATTAACGCGTTGTTTTACGATATCAGCGACTTCAGCATTATCGACTATACCGGTGGCCTGGACGATCTGCGCCGCGGGATAATTCGCGTGATCGGGGATCCGGCAGAACGTTTTGCCGAAGATCCGGTGCGGATGTTGCGCGCCCTGGAGTTCAGCGCCCGCCTCGGGTTTGAGCTCCATGCGGATATCGCCCCGGCGATAGAGCAGCAGGCGCCGCTGTTGGCAGAAGCGTCTTCAGCGCGGATTCGAGAAGAGCTGCTGGAGTTGTTTCGCCACAAGGTGGGGGGGAAAGTGCTGCAACGGGCAGATAAGTTAGGGCTGTTGCAGTATTTGGTTCCGGATCTGCAGGCGCAGCGCGAGAGCTTTGACCTGTTGCGCCAGCTCGACTTGCGCACCGCGACCGGGATCGACATCAACGAGCCGATGGTGCTGGCGACCATGTATCTGACCCCGTTTCGCCACGCCTGCAGCTCCGATATGGCGTTGGGCGAGGTACATAAGTTCGCCAACCGTGAGCTTGCACGCCACTGTCGGCGTTTCAGTATCGCCGCCGGGATTCGCCATCAGGCGCGCGAGATGCTGATTACCTTTTTTCGTCTGACGCGCGGGCGCGGTCGCCGCGGGGAACAGCGCTTTCTGCGCCACCCGTGCGTCCCCGCCGGGCTTGCGTTGTTCAGATTATGGTGTGAATGCAGCGGCGAACACCAGGAACTGCTCCAGAGCTGGACGGATGCCCTGGCTGGCAAGGAGGAGCAGAGGCCGCGTCCCCAGCGCAAACCCGGGCCGCCGCGGCGGCGCAGGCCAAGAAAAACCCCGCCCTCTCTGGTTTGATTATGGGCCTTGGCGTGGATCTTGGCCCAGTGTTTTACCCGTCGTGCTCCTGACACAGGGTGACAAGGTAGCCACTCGGATCGTAAAGCCAGATTTCACTGCGGTTATGCTCCCGGTCTTCAAGTTCGTACAGAATCGGGAGCATATGTTTTTGCAGATTTCGCGCTATACTCTTAAGGTTATCAACTCTGAAGTCAAGACTCACTCCGGCGCCGAACTGGGTTCGCCCCAGGTGCTCAAATGCCGCCGGGTGGCTCTGGCGCAGAACGTCAGCCGGGCGCAACACAATTCCGCTATTGTTCTGCCTGATGATTAAAGCCTCAGGCGCTTCTGCCGCCGCGCCAAAATGTTCCACCGGAAAATCGAGGATGTGGCGGTAGAAGAAATCGCTGCGGGCCAGATCATTCACCGCCAGGGTAAGTATGAAGCTCATGTTGCGAAAAATCTCCGTCTTAGGTGACCAGATTAAATAGAAATGGGGAGATATTCAGTGCAGTTCAGCTTTCAGAACTGCAACGCCCGACTGTAGCAGAGTGAAACGCCGCATGCCAGAGGACAATCCCGGCAGGAACTTTATGTCGATACACCCTATGCTTAAATCTGCCACCACCGGACACCGCGTCGTTGCGTATCTCGCTCTGGGGAGCAATATGGGGGCGCGCCTGGATTTTCTGCGCCAGGGACGCGCTGGATTAGAGGAGCGCGGCGTGCGGGTGCGGGCCAGCTCGGCGGTGTACTGCACCGAGCCGGTGGGGGGGCCGCAGGCGCAGCAGGACTACTACAACGCCGTATTACAGGTGGAGGTGGACTGTTCGGCGCAGGAATTGCTCCAGATCTGCCAGACGGTGGAGCGCGCGGCCGGTCGCAGACGCCGGGAGCGCTGGGGGCCACGCACACTGGATATAGATATACTGCTGTTTGGGGCCCAGCGCATTAATACAAAGACGCTGCAGGTACCCCATCCCCGTATGTTTGAGCGCCGTTTTGTCCTCGAACCCCTGGCCCAGCTCGCCCCGCATCTGATCCCCCCCGCCAGCACCGAAGAGATCGCCGCGGCGCTACAGCGGTTGCCCGCAAGCCCCCGGGTCGATAAAGTGCTGCATAGCTGGTAACGCGCGGTTTCCCATCCACCCCGCAAGAGAGGTTTGCATAGATGCTGGTACGCATTATTTTGTTCCTGATCATGTTTTTTGTCTCTTACACCCTTGTCAACGCGCTCCTGCGGCTGTTCGGGCGCTATCTTTCCTCCTCATCCGACTCTCCCACAGGCAAGGGCGGCACCGACCCCAACACCCCCGCCAACATGGTTCAGTGCAACCAGTGCGGCACCTATGTGCCCGAATCGGATATTATTCGGCGCACTGTAGAAGGGGAAACGCGGCAGTTCTGCAGCCGTGAGTGCCTGCAAAAGTTCAAACAGCACTCAACAACTAAGAACTAAGAACTAAGTACTAAGTACTAAGTACTGAGAACTAAGTACTAAGTACTGAGAACTAAGTACTAAGTACTGAGAACTAAGTACTAAGTACTGAGAACTAAGTACTGAGAACTAAGTACTGAGAACTAAGTACTGAGAACTAAGTACTAAGTACTAGGTACTAAAGTACTAAGTACTAAGAACCAAGTACTAACCCCGCTTTCGCACCATCCAAACAGGTGGTAAGCGTATCAGCAGAAGTGGGCGCGGTCACCAGCCACGACATCTTTGCTTCGGGGGTCATAGGGTTGTGGTACGGTTATCTTCATGCGGGCGTGAACACGATCCGCCCGCGCCCCCCCCCCCCCCCCCCCCCCACCCCCTTCCACCCCGCCCCGCCCACGCCCCCTCCGTTGCCTGGATTCTCACCGACATGCTGCGC
>CAYUJC010000033.1:0-15763 GCA_964444945.1 uncultured Desulfuromonas sp. | reverse complement strand
CCGCCCCCCCCCCGCCATTCCCTTCTTGAGCATCGTCGAACCGACGCCTCTGGCAATGCATTACCGCAATGTCGGCCCGCTGTCACCGCTGGTGCGCCGGGACGGGCGTTTCATCCCCGTGGAAGCCACTTTGCCACCGGTCGAATTGTTTGACATCCCGAAAAGTTCAGTTAAAGTTTCTGCAGTTCCAGGAAAACGACTGTTGGCTACTCTACACCGACGGCAGCAGCGGCAACTCCCGGACGGTGGCCTTGAGCGTCAACCTGTCCGGGCAAACACACCCAGGATCTGGCCCCACTGGCGCGAATCCGTCGTGGAGGGAACAGGACTCAAGGATCTTCATGATCTCTGTGGGACTCTTCTTCACGGTGCCGGAAGGCCTGAGGCCGTCGGTGCGCCTGGCCATCGTCTCGTTGTTAGCACGTCGCTCGTTGCTGAGACTTGGCATGGGGTTGAAGTGCGCCCCCTCTATGCGCCGGCACTCCGGCAGGAGAAGAAGAGCATGACTGAAAATCTATCAGGGGCTGAATATGCCGCCCTGGACAACCTGTGCATCAACACCATCCGCTTCCTTTCAGTTGACGCCATCCAGAAGGCCAACAGTGGTCATCCGGGGCTACCGCTGGGGGCCGCCCCCATGGCCTACGTCCTCTGGACCCGGTTCCTGCGTCACAACCCGGCCAACCCCGCCTGGTTTAACCGGGACCGCTTCGTCCTTTCCGCAGGACATGGCTCCATGCTCCTCTACAGCCTTCTGCACCTCACCGGGTATGAGCTTTCGCTGGAGGACTTGAAAAACTTCCGCCAGTGGGGGAGTAAAACCCCGGGACATCCGGAGCGCGGCCATACCCCGGGAGTTGAAACCACCACCGGTCCTTTGGGCCAAGGGTTCGGCAATGCGGTTGGCATGGCCATCACCGAAGCACGCCTGGCCGCCCGTTTTAATCGCCCCGGCGCCGAGATCGTCAAGCACTTTACCTACTGTCTCGTCGGCGACGGGGACCTGATGGAGGGGGTTTCGGCAGAAGCGGCTTCCCTCGCCGGCCATCTCGGGCTCGGTCGACTCATCTGTCTGTATGACGATAACCGGATCAGTCTTTCCGCCGCCACCGACCTCACCTTTACCGAAGATCGCGCCGCGCGTTTTGCCGCCTACGGCTGGCAGACGCTGACGGTGGACGACGGCAACAATCTGGCGGCTATCGAAGCTGCGCTGATAAAGGCCAGAAAAGAATCGTCGCGCCCGTCTCTGATCCTGATCCGCACTCACATTGGTTTCGGTTCACCCAACAAACAGGACAGTTTCGCGGCCCACGGCTCTCCACTGGGACCAGAAGAGGTGAAACTGACCAAGGAAAATCTCGGCTGGCCGCTGGAACCCACGTTTCATCTTCCGGCCGAAGCATTGGAGCATTTCCGCCTGGCACTGGAGGAAGGTCCACAGCTGGAAGAAGCCTGGGATGCGCAGCTGACCAATTATGCGCGTGACTTCCCCGCTCTGGCCGCCGATTTCCGCCGGAGCATAGCCTCCGAATTGCCCTCGGGCTGGCATGAAGCGCTCCCGGTTTTTCCCGCCGACCCCAAAGGGATGGCGACGCGCGTCGCCGGGGGAAAAGTCCTGAATGCCTTCGCCGCCCGAATTCCGAACCTGATCGGTGGTTCGGCCGACCTCGACCCCTCGACCCATACGGCCCTGATCGGCACGGGAGATTTTCAAAACCCGGCGCTTGCCGCCCCTGACCGACAGGGGGCCATCGGGCAGGAATGGGATTACGCCGGACGAAATATCCACTTCGGAGTCCGTGAACACGCGATGGCTGCGATCGTGAACGGCATAGCGGCCCACGGTGGCCTCATCCCCTTCGGGGCCACCTTCCTCACCTTCGCCGATTATCTGCGTCCGGCGCTCCGCCTCTCAGCCCTTATGGGGCTCAAGGTCATTCACGTCTTCACCCACGACAGTATCGCCTTGGGAGAAGATGGTCCGACTCACCAGCCGGTGGAACAGCTCGATTCCCTGCGGATCATTCCAAATCTGGTGACGATCCGTCCCTGCGACGCCAACGAAACCGCTGTTGCCTGGCAGGTAGCGCTCGAATCAAAAGGCCATCCGGTGGCGCTGGTCTTGACGCGGCAGAATCTCCCGACCCTGGACCGGGATCTCTACGCCGCCGCTGCAGGGTTGAAAAAGGGGGGATACGTCCTGGCCGAGGCCCAGGGAGGATCGCCGCAGATCACCCTCATCGCCACCGGCTCGGAGGTCGCCCTGGCCCTAGCGGCTCGGGACAAGCTGCGGGAAGAAGAGATCCGGGCGCGGGTCGTCTCCCTGCCGAGCTGGGACCTTTTTGACGGCCAGACCCAGGCATATCGAGATGCCGTCCTGTTGCCCGGGGCGGCAAAACGTCTGGCGCTTGAGGCCGGTTCGCCCTTTGGCTGGGAGCGTTACATTGGCAGCGATGGCTCCGTGATCGGAGTCGATCGCTTCGGAGCCTCAGCCCCGGGTGAGGTGGTGATGCGCGAATACGGTTTCACCGTCGAAAATGTCTGTCGACGCGTTCGACTATTGTTGGAACCCGGCAAAACAGAAGAATAAGGAGAAACCGCGATGAAGGAAAATCCGTTACATAAACTTGAAGCCTTCGGCCAGAGCATCTGGCTCGATTTTATCCGCCGTGGGATGCTCGTCTCCGGCGAACTCGCGCAACTCATTGAACAGGACGGACTGGGAGGGGTAACCTCCAATCCGGCCATTTTCGAGAAGGCCATTGCGAAAACCGATGACTACGACGACGCCATTCGTGCTCTGGCTGAGCACAGCGCCGAAGAGATCTATACCCGCCTCACTATTGAGGATATCCAACACACCGCCGACCTGTTTCGTCCAGTCCACGAGAAAACCGACGGGCGCGACGGATTCGTCAGCCTGGAGGTCTCTCCTCAGCTCGCCCGGGATACCGCCGCCACTCTCACAGAGGCCCGCAGACTATGGCAAGAGGTGGCGCGGCCGAACGTGATGATCAAAGTCCCTGGCACCCGCGAGGGTATCCCCGCGATCCGACAGCTGGTGAGCGAGGGTCTCAATATCAATGTCACGCTCCTTTTCGGACTGCCGCGTTACCGGGAGGTGGCCGAGGCCTTTCTTGCTGGGCTGGAGGAACGGGCCGCAGAGAATCGCCCCTTGAAAGGGGTGGCGTCGGTGGCCAGTTTTTTTCTGAGCCGCATCGATGTCCTGGTTGATCCATTCCTGGAGAAAATCATGCAAGAAAAGGGGCCAGCGGCGGCCCTTGCGGCAGAACTCCGCGGCGAAGTGGCCATCAGCAGCGCCAAGGCGGCTTACCAGATCTACCTGGAGCTGTTTAACGGTGAGCGCTTTCGCCGTTTGGCCGCAAAGGGAGCTTCCAGCCAGAGGCTCCTCTGGGCGAGCACCGGGACCAAAAATCCCGAATATAGCGATATCAAGTACGTTGAGGCGCTGATCGGGCCGGAAACGGTCAATACCCTCCCGATGGAAACCCTGGCCGCTTATCGCGATCACGGCCGCCCTGAGGCGCGCCTCACCGAGGGCGGGATGGAGGCCAGGCGCTTACTTGAACGTCTTTCGGAGGTAGGGGTCGATCTTGATGCTATTACCCGCCAACTGGAAGAGGAGGGGGTGGAGAAATTTATCGCCTCCTTCGACAACTTGATCAAGTCTCTTGAGTCAAAACGCCTGAAGGGCACAGTTGAGCAGACATCATGAAGGTATTGGCATGAAGGTGTTGGTGGTGGACGTCGGCGGGACGCATGTTAAGGTTCTCGTTACCGGCCAGGACGAATCACGAGAGTTTTCTTCCGGACCGAAAATGACGGCCGCGGCAATGGTTTCCGGTGTCAAAGCATTGGCCGCGGACTGGCAATACGACGTGGTATCGATCGGTTATCCAGGGCAGGCTCTGCGTGACCAAGTCGTATCAGAACCACATAATCTGGCCGAAGGGTGGGTCGGATTCGACTTTTCCGCAGCTTTCGGGCGCCCGGTGAAACTTATCAACGACGCTGCGATGCAAGCCCTGGGCAGTTACAGGAGCGGCACGATGCTCTTCCTCGGCCTGGGGACGGGGCTGGGCTCAGCGCTGGTGGTCGAGGGCAGGGTGGTACCGATGGAATTGGGCCATCTGCCCTACCAGGAGAGCACTTATGAGGAGTATGTCGGAGTTGCCGGACTGGAACGCCTGGGGAAGGAGAAATGGCGGAAAAATGTCGCGGACGTGGTCGCCTTGTTGACCGCCGCGCTCCTCCCCGATGACGTGGTGCTGGGGGGCGGTAACGTGAATAAACTCAAGGAGCTACCGCCGAATTGCCGTGCCGGCGCCAACGCCAACGCCTTCCTGGGAGGCTTTCGTCTGTGGGAAAAGAGCCTTGGTCGCGACGCTCCTCCCGGCGACGCTCACCTTGATCCGCACCAGCATACGGAGGGAACCATGGGGAAAACAACAGATGTTCCAATACTCACGGCACGTCCAGCGTGGAAGGCACTTGAAAATCACTACCAGAGTATCAAGGACGTGCATCTGCGCGCTCTTTTTGCAGACGATCCCCACCGCGGCGAAAGCATGACGGCCGAGGCGACCGGTTTGTACCTCGATTACTCGAAGAACCGCATCACCGACGAATCCCTGCAACTCCTGCTGCAACTGGCGGAGCAGTCCGGCCTGCGTGCGCGGATCGACGCCATGTTCCGGGGGGATAAAATCAACAGCACGGAAAACCGCGCCGTCCTCCACGTGGCCCTGCGCGCGCCGCAAGAAACCTCAATCGTAGTGGATGGCGAGAACGTCGTGCCCCTGGTCCATGCGGTGCTCGACAAAATGACAGACTTCTCTGACCAGGTCCGCAGCGGCGCGTGGAAGGGGCACACCGGGCGGCGCATTCGCCATATAGTCAACATCGGCATCGGAGGCTCCGATCTCGGGCCGGTGATGGCCTATGAGGCGCTCAAGCATTACAGCGAGCGGAATATGACCTTCCGGTTCGTATCCAACGTCGACGCCACCGATTTCGTCGAAGCGACCCGTGATCTCGACCCGGCGGAAACCTTGTTCATTGTCTCTTCAAAGACCTTCACGACCCAGGAGACGATGACCAACGCCCACGCCGCCCGTGCCTGGTTGCTCGAGGGCCTCGGCAACGATTCTCGCGCCGTGGCCCGCCACTTTGTCGCGGTTTCAACCAACGCCGCGAAAGTGCACGAGTTCGGCATCGATACGGACCGGATGTTCGAGTTCTGGGACTGGGTCGGTGGGCGTTATTCCATGGACTCGGCGATCGGCCTTTCCACCATGCTGGCCATCGGCTCCGAGAACTTCCGGGCCATGCTCAATGGCTTTCATCAGATGGACGAACATTTCCGTACCGCCCCTTTCGCGCGCAACCTGCCGGTGCTTATGGCTCTTCTGACGCTCTGGTACACCAACTTCTTTGACGCCCAAACCGTCGCCGTCCTGCCGTATGAACAGTATCTGCAGCGCTTCCCGGCTTACTTGCAACAGTTGACCATGGAGAGCAACGGCAAACACGTCACCCGCAAAGGGATGAAAGTCGCCTACCAGACCGGCCCCATCTACTGGGGCGAACCGGGAACCAACGGCCAGCATTCCTTCTACCAGCTCATCCATCAGGGGACTCGGTTCATTCCGTGTGACTTCATCGCCTTCGGGCAATCACTCAATCCCCTTGGGCAGCAGCACGATATTCTTCTGGCCAACGTCTTCGCCCAGACCCAGGCGCTGGCCTTTGGCAAAACGGCGGAGGAAGTGAAAGCTGAAGGGACACCGGAGGAACTCGTGCCGCACCGGATTTTTGAGGGGAACCGCCCCTCCAACACCCTGTTTGCCGAACGCCTCACCCCAGAAGTTCTCGGCAAGCTAGTCGCCCTGTACGAGCATAGCGTCTTCACCCAGGGGGTGATCTGGGATATCGACTCCTTCGATCAGTGGGGTGTCGAGTTGGGCAAAGTACTGGCGCAGCAGATTCTGCCAGAACTCGATGGCAAACCAGACCGCAAGCTCGGTCACGACAGCTCCACAAACGCTCTGATCCGCCGCTACCTGCAGCTGAAGCAGAGGGCATGAGCGTTCTTGGCGCCAGCCACGCTCCTTACCTGCTGCCTTTCCGGTGGAGGGGCCATCCACTTTTGGGGATGGCCGGGGAGGGGTCGCAGCCATGAAGCGGCTAAGGGGCACCATCAACCAAGGGGAATGAAAAGCGCAATCATCAACCCCTCGACTTAACCAAAGGAGACAGCAATGCAAATCGGCATGATCGGGCTGGGAAGAATGGGAGCCAACATGGTACGGCGGCTTCTGAAGGGAGACCACCGGTGCGTGGTTTTCGACAGATCGTCCGCAGCCATGGAGGAGCTGAAGCAGGAGAATGTTAGCGGTGCTTCCTCGCCGGCGGACCTGGTGCAGAAGCTGGAGAAGCCGCGCGCAATCTGGATGATGGTTCCAGGAGCGTTTGTTGGAGAGCTCGTCTCCGAGCTGCTCCCGCACCTCGAACCCGGCGACATTCTCATTGACGGCGGCAACTCCTACTACGTGGACGACATCCGGATCGCGCGGGAACTTGCAGCCAAACAGATCCACTACGTCGATTGCGGAACGAGCGGCGGGGTGATGGGTCTGGAGCGCGGCTACTGCCTGATGATCGGCGGACCGGATGAAGCGGTGCTCCGCCTCGATCCCCTGTTCAGAACGCTGGCTCCGGGTGCAGGCGACATTCCGCGTACGCCGGGGCGAGAGCAGACTGGTGGCACCGCCGAACAGGGGTATCTGCATTGCGGGCCGAGCGGTGCCGGCCATTTTGTCAAGATGGTGCACAACGGCATTGAGTACGGCCTCATGGCCTCCTATGCCGAAGGAATGAATATCCTGGCCCACGCCAATGTGGGAAAGAGTGAACAATCTCACGACGCCGAGACCACCCCGCTGCGGAACCCCGAGGAGTTTCAGTTCGATCTCAATCTTCCCGAAATCGCCGAGGTGTGGCGGCGCGGCAGCGTGATCTCCTCGTGGCTGCTCGATTTAACTGCGGCCGCCCTGCTCAAGGATCCGGCGCTCGAAAAATTCGACGGCCGGGTTTCAGATTCCGGCGAGGGGCGCTGGACGATCAAGGCGGCCATTGACGCGGCTGTGCCGGCGCCGGTACTCAGCGCAGCACTCTACTCGCGCTTCAGTTCCCGCGGTGAGGCGCAGTTCGGCGCCAAGCTCCTGTCCGCGATGCGCTTTGAGTTCGGCGGACACGTCGAGAAATCAACTGACAAATAGCAACGAGAAGGAGTCGGAAGCAATGAGTGCAGCCCAGCCAGAAGTCGCGTTTCTGTTCGATGTGGACGACACCTTGCTCGATAACGACCGTTTCGTTTCCGACCTGCAACGTCGCCTCGAAAGCGCGGTCTGCGCCCAGCGCGCGGAGTATTACTGGCGCCTCTACGAGCAACTGCGAACGGAGCTGGGCTATGCAGACTATCTGGGCGCGTTGCAGCGCTATCATAACAGGTATCCCCACGATCCCGGCATCCTTGCCGTCTCCAGGTTTTTGCTCAACTACCCCTTTGCCGAACGTCTCTTCCCCGCCGCGTTGGAGGTAATTACCTATGTCAGACAATGGGGGCCGGTTGCTCTGCTCACCGACGGCGATGTAGTTTTCCAGCCGCACAAGGTGGAGCGCTCCGGCCTCTTAGCGGCGGTGGATGGACGCGTCATCATCTGTTTACACAAAGAGCAGGAACTTGACGCCGTCGTAGCAGCCTGTCCTGCTGCTCATTACGTGCTGATTGAGGATAAACTGCGCATCCTCACCGTTGTCAAAGCCCATTGGGGTTCACGCGTCACAACCGTGTTCGTGCGGCAAGGCCATTATGCCCTCGACCCGAAGAATCAGGAGAATTATCCGCCGGCGGATATCACTCTTGATTCGATCGGAGACCTGCTGCAATACGAATTGGCGCATCCACTTGATCCCGAATTTTTGAAAATGAGGCCACAATGAATACTTCCCGATCTGATGCCCTGGTCTTTTTCGGCGCCACCGGCGATTTGGCTTTTAAAAAAATCTTCCCGGCGTTACAGGCCATGGTCAAGCGCGGCCACCTTGAGGTTCCGGTCATAGGCGTGGCCATAGAGGACTGGACTGTCGACCAGCTCCGGGCCCGGGCTCGAAAGAGTCTGGAAAAGTCCGGCTATGTGGACCCGGACGCCTGTGAGAAGCTCTGTGGCCTGCTGCGCTATGTGAGCGGCGACTATGCCGATTCAACAACCTTTCAGGCCTTGCACAAGGAATTGAAAGGATCCGAGCGGCCGGCACATTATCTGGCCATTCCGCCGCAGATGTTCGAAACGGTAGTGGAACACCTGGAGGAGTCAGGCTGCACCGCAGGTGCGCGCGTGCTCGTCGAAAAACCCTTCGGTCGCGACCTGGCCTCCGCGCGCGAGCTCAATCGAATCCTCCGCAAAACCTTCGATGAGGCAGCCATTTTCCGCATCGATCACTATCTTGAGAAGCGGTCGGTGAACAACCTCCTCTTCTTTCGCTTCGCCAATGCGCTGCTGGAGCCGGCCTGGAACCACCACTATATCGAGAGTGTCCAGATCACCATGGCGGAAGACTTTGGCGTCCAGGGGCGCGGTGGCTTTTATGAAGAAACGGGCGCCGTCCGTGACGTGATGCAAAACCACATGTTTCAGATACTGACAAATCTGACCATGGAACCGGCATCCGCTACCGACAGTACGTTGTTGAAGGATGAAAAGGTCAAAGTCCTCAGGGCCATCGCACCGTTGAAAGTAACGGATCTCGTGCGCGGGCAGTTCATCGGCTATCGAAACGAAAAGGATGTGGCGGCTGATTCCACCGTGGAGACCTATGCCGCCATGCGGCTGGAGATTGATAATGACCGCTGGCAAGGCGTTCCATTTTTTCTGCGGGCCGGAAAATGCTTACCCGTCACTTGCACCGAAGTTGTGGTTCGGTTCCGGCGACCCGCGACCCTCTATCAAACGCTTGAGTTAAAGCCCAACGCCCTGCGCTTTCGCGTCAGCCCCGAGATTCTCTTTGGGCTGCGCGTCAATGTCCTTGGCGCCAATGAGCAAAGGTCGGGTCAAGAAGTCGAGATGGTGGCCTGTAGTCAGCAAAGCACTGATGAGCCAACCGCTTACGAGCGCATCCTGACAGACGCCATGAAGGGAGATAATACGCTGTTCGCCCGGCAGGACTACGCAGAAGAAGCCTGGCGTATTGTGGATGCGGTGTTGAAAAAGAGGACTCCCGTCCATGAATACGAACCGAAGACCTGGGGGCCGCAGCAGGTGGACACGCGCGTCGCACCCGCCGGAGGGTGGCACAATCCGGTGATCACCGCCACAACGGACGGGAATAGCTGCTCATGAAAATCGAGGTCTTCGCCGCTGCCGAGATGGCGGCCCAGGCGGCGGCTGCATTCATCGCCGCCCAGGCATGGGCGGCCGTGGAGGAACGTGGCCGCTTCATCATAGCCCTCAGCGGCGGCCGGACCCCGTGGCGGATGTTTTACCTCCTCGGGCGCGAAGAGCTGCCCTGGGATCGCGTGCACGTCGTCCAGGTGGATGAGCGCGTCGCTCCGGCGGGGCACCCCGACCGGAATCTGACCCATTTGCGCAAGGAGCTGCTGGAGAATGTCCCGCTAAGCGATGCTCAGCTCCATGCGCTGCCGGTAGAAGCAGCGGATCTGGACGCCGCGGCTGCACGGTATGGCAAAGAGCTTTCCGCGCTGGCCGGCTCACCGCCGGTTCTCGATCTGGTCCATCTCGGCCTCGGACCTGACGGTCACACCGCCTCCCTGATCCCGGGAGATCCCGTGCTCGACGTCACCGCTTCGGATGTCGCGCCGACTGGCGTTTATCAGGGACGGCGGCGCCTGACTCTGACCTACCCTCTGCTGAATCGCGCGCGCCAGATTATGTGGCTTGTCACCGGGCGCGAGAAAGCCGAGATGCTCACCCGCCTGTGCGCCGGAGACCTTTTGATTCCGGCGGGACGGGTGAATCGACAGCAGGCATTGGTATTTGCCGACCGTGCGGCGGCGGGAGAGACCACCTCTCTCGAAAGCCGTGAGAGGGTCTGTCACAATCCGGGGAGGGACTAAGTATGCGCGTTGGAATTGCCGCTGATCACGGGGGATTCGTTCTCAAGGAGAATCTCGCCGTGGCGCTCCGCAGCGAGGGACATGAAGTCGTCGATTTCGGCGCCTATGGGCTAGTTCCCAGTGATGATTATCCCGACTTTGTCATCCCCCTGGCCCAAGCAGTGGCCTCAGGCGCGGTGAAACGCGGCGTGGCGATTTGCTACAGCGGGGTGGGAGCGTCCGTCTGTGCTAACAAGATATCCGGCATCCGGGCAGCGCTGGTCCACGATCGGTTCGCAGCCCGACAAGGGGTCGAAGACGACCACATGAATATCCTGTGCCTGGGCGGTAGGAATTTGGGTGAGGTGGAGGCCCTGGAGCTGGTCCAAACGTTTCTCGCCGCCCACTTCAGTCAAGAGGAGCGCCATCTGCGGCGGCTCGGCAAGGTTTCGGCCCTGGAGGCAGAATGGCCTGTATAATGGCCGGTATAGACCAGGGCAGGGGTTGCGCTAATTTTAAATAAACGCGCCAATTTGGTTCTGACATGAAACAAAATCTGATAGACTGCTCCCCGAAGCGTCACCTTCCTGTGGTCATGTTGGCTGTTTTGACGCAACCAACTGCAACGCACCGGGTGGCGCTCTTCTTATGTTATTTTAGATATTTATGTAAGTGTCGAGGTCATTTCTTAATTACGAAAGTTGAAGTACTCTAGTACTCAGTACTCAGTACTCAGTACTAAGAACTCAGTACTAAGTACTAGAGTACTCAAGTACTCAATATTTCAAACGCCCGCATCCGCCACGCCAACATGAGTAAAAGAGGGGAACAACGCATGGATTTTTTCATTGATACCGCAATTGTAGACGAAATAAAAACCGCCAGCGCACTGGGGCTCGTGGATGGGGTTACCACCAACCCATCTCTGATAGCCAAGAGCGGCCGCGACTTTACCGAGGTGATTACCGAAATAACCCAGATTGTCGATGGTCCGATCTCGGCGGAGGTTATCGCCCTCGACGCGCCGGGTATGTTGGCAGAGGGGCGGAAGCTGGCGCAAATTCACCCGAATATCGTCATCAAGGTTCCCATGACCGAAGATGGGCTCAAGGCGACCCGGCAGTTCAGCGCCGAGGGGATAAAAACCAACGTCACCCTTATCTTTTCTCCGCTACAGGCGCTGCTGGCCGCCAAGGCGGGCGCGACCTATGTATCTCCTTTTGTGGGGCGTCTCGATGATGTCGGGCAGGAGGGGCTGGTCTTAGTGGAGCAGATTCGCACTATTTTTGATAACTACGGCTACCCGACCGAAATCATCGTCGCCTCGATCCGCAATCCCATCCATGTGCTCAACGCGGCCTTAGTCGGGGCGGATATCTGTACCATCCCCCTGCATGTAATGCAGCAATTGGCCCGCCATCCCCTGACGGACAGCGGCATTGAAAAGTTCATGGAAGATTGGAAGAAATCGCGCTAGGCGGTAGTTCTTTCTTTAGTCATGCTAAAAAAATATGCGGTAAATTACAGTGATGGTAAATCTTATCACTCGACTTTATGCTGCCGTGTGTGCAAATCTGAGCTGAAGTTATTACATATGAGCATATACTATTGTTTATATGTGCCGAGCATGAAATGACGATAGGGGGTTGGTCTGGTTCTGGCATAAAGGTCCGAACGTACCTGTTGGATAAGCAATGTTTTATTGCGGTAAGTTCCTTACACTAGGGGAGTATTATGAATATCCATGAGTATCAAGCCAAAGACATTCTAAGCACGTACGATGTGCCGGTGCCCCGGGGGCGCGTGGCCGTGACTGCGGAACAAGTGGAACGTGAGGCCAAAAAGATGGGTGGCCACTGCGTGGTAAAGGCGCAGATATACGCCGGCGGGCGCGGTAAAGGGGGAGGGGTCAAGGTAGCACATCACCCGGAACAGGCGCGCGAGATAGCCAAAGAGATGTTCGGCCGGCGCATCGTGACCCCGCAGACCGGCCCAGAAGGGTTGAAAGTGCGCCGGATTCTGGTGGAGGAGCCCATTGAGGTGGGACGCGAATACTACGTTTCCATTGCCCTGGATCGCGAGTCCTCACGCTACTGCCTCATCGCTTCTGCCGAAGGGGGGGTGGATATTGAGCAGGTCGCGGAACACAGCCCCGAAAAAATTCATAAACTCCTGATTGACCCCTATACCGGACTGCGTTCATATCAGGCGCGCAAAATAGCCCAGGCTATCGGCCTCAAAGGGGCGGTCGCGGAAGACTGCGTCCAGTTCATGCTCAACATCTTTCGCTGCTGTATCGAGAAGGATTGCTCCCAGGTGGAGATCAACCCGATGGTGGTCACCAAGACGGACTGGCTCCTCGCTCTGGACGCGAAGATTAATTTTGATGACAATGCCCTGTTCCGTCACTGGGAGTACCACGAAATGCAGGATTTCTCCCAGATGGATCCACTCGAGATCAGCGCAGCGAAATTTGACCTTGCCTACATCAAGCTCGACGGCGATATCGGCTGTATGGTCAACGGCGCGGGGCTGGCGATGGCGACCCTGGATGTCCTCAAGGAATGTGGCGGTGAACCGGCTAACTTCCTCGACGTCGGGGGCGGCGCTAACCAGGAAAAAGTGGCGGAAGCGTTCCGCATCATTCTGCAGGATACTGATGTTAAAGCAATATTCGTCAACATCTTCGGCGGGATCATGCGCTGCGACGTCATTGCCAACGGCATTATCGAAGCTGCCTCCGGTAACGAGTGCTCCCTGCCGATTGTGGTACGCATGGATGGCTCCAAGGTTGAAGAGGGCAAAGAACTCCTGGCCAATTCCGGGCTCAATGTCCAGACCGCAGACTTTTTGGGTGAGGGGGCGCAACTCATTGTTGCCATGCTCAAGGAAGCTGAAGCCGCAGAAGATGCTGAACAATAGAATGCTACGGAGGGCAGAATGTCCATTTTAATAGATGCAAAGAGTAAGGTCATTGTCCAGGGGATAACCGGCAGAACCGGCCTGTTTCACACGCGCGAGTGTAAAGCGTACGGTACCAACATCGTGGGCGGGGTAACCCCGGGCAAAGGGGGGATTCATGTAGACGGCATCCCCGTCTTTGACACCATGGAAGAGGCCGTGCGGGTCACGGGTGGCAATGTATCCATGATTTTTGTCCCCCCGCCGGGGGCGGCAGACGCCATCCTCGAAGCGTGTGAAGCGCAGATCGATCTGGCGGTGTGTATTACCGAAGGGGTGCCGGTAACCGATATGGTGCTCGCACGCCAAGTGGTGGCAGACAGCAAAACCTTGCTGGTCGGCCCCAACTGTCCCGGACTCATCACTCCGGGGGTATGTAAGGTTGGGATAATGCCCGGATATATCCACAAGCCGGGCAAAATAGGGGTGGTGTCGCGCAGTGGAACCCTCACCTACGAAGCGGTTAAGCAACTTACCGACGCTGGCCTCGGGCAATCTACCTGTGTTGGCATCGGGGGTGATCCCATTATCGGGATGAAGTTTATCGACGTGCTGCAGAAATTCAACGAAGACCCGGATACCGAAGGGGTGCTGTTGATCGGCGAGATCGGCGGCACCGCCGAAGAGGAAGCCGCAGAATGGATCAAAGAACATATGCGCAAGCCGGTAGCCGCGTTTATTGCGGGGGTGACTGCTCCCCCGGGCAGACGTATGGGGCATGCCGGAGCCATTATCAGCGGCGGCAAAGGGCGCGCCGAAGATAAAATTAAAGCCCTGAATGAGGGCGGCGTTACGGTAGCCACCAGCCCTACCGGGATGGGGCTGGCGATGCAAAAAGCGTTGGCGCAGGCTTGATAAACAGCCTGAAAATGTAGTACATACAGGGGGCCGGACTTGCTTGGCGAGTCCGGCCCCTAGTTTTTCTCCTAAGTAAATGATTATTTGCGCCGATATTCGGTATACATGAAGAAAAAAACCTCCCCAGCAACGCCTGGCCCTGAACGGGAAGCAGTAATAGTAAGCCACTTTGGCGTAAAGGTGCTGGTGCGTTTTGCGGATGGTTCCACCCACATGGCCCACGTAAAACGCAGCTCCGGCCACGTGGTGGGAGATTGTGTCACTATCTGTGAGGCCGATCAGCTCAAACGTCTGCCGCGCCGCACCCTCCTCACCCGCATGGATAATAATGGCAACCCGCGCCCTTTAGCCGCCAACCTCGACAGCTTGGGAATTGTGGTGGCCGCCGCACCCCAAACCCCGCCGGGTTTTGTCGAGCGGATTTTAGTGGCAGCCTACGCCGCCGGGTTGAAGCCCTTTATCGTCCTCAACAAGATTGACCTCCCCGCAACCCGCCAGTTACG
Organism: uncultured Desulfuromonas sp.; assembly: GCA_964444945.1. Taxonomy (GTDB): domain Bacteria; phylum Desulfobacterota; class Desulfuromonadia; order Desulfuromonadales; family Desulfuromonadaceae; genus JAIVHC01. The sequence goes on along the minus strand of CAYUJC010000033.1, from coordinate 1,303 downwards.
TGAAAAACTTGAAGAGGAATTTTCTGACCTGGCTGCCATTGTGTGTGTCAGCGCCAGCGAAAAACACAATCTCGAAGAGCTGCGCCAGCACCTCGCCACTGCAGGGCGTACTGTGTTCGTCGGGGTCTCCGGTGCGGGCAAAAGCTCGCTGCTCAACGCCCTGGTGCCCGAACTTGATCTGGCCGTGGGCCAACTCAGTCAAGATCAGCATGGCCGTCATGTCACCAGCGTCTCCACCCTGATTGCCCTGCCGGACGGAGGCGAGCTGGTAGACACCCCCGGCTTTCGCGACTTCAGCCCGGTGGATGTGAGCAGCGAAGACCTGGCGTACTGGTATCCGGGCTTTTCATCCATTCTGGAGCAAACTCCGTGCAAGTTCCGCAATTGTCGCCACCGCAACGAACCGGGCTGCAACATCATTCCCGCGGTCGGCGCGGATACCCTGAAACCCGAGCGCTACGAACTCTATCTGCAGACCTTGGCAGAAATTGAAGAACGGGAAAAACAGCAATCCCAGCGCGGGCGTAGTTGAGGGTAAACACGCACCCTCGCTTTACATTTCTGTGCCTTCCCAGCGCATCCCACCATCTTTCATGCAGCGCTCAAACGTGCCCTAAGGCAAAATTATGGCGTGGTTTATCCTGATAATAGCGGGCACCTTCGAAGTGGCCTGGGCCATAGGCCTTAAATACACCGAAGGCTTTACCCGCCCCATCCCCACCGTCCTCACTCTCAGCGCCATGATAGTAAGTGTATGGCTCCTCAGTCTTGCCATGCGCCACATCCCCGTCGGCACGGCATACAGCGTCTGGGTCGGCATCGGCGCCGTAGGCACCGTAATCTGTGGCAGCATCCTGTTCGGCGAACTGATTAATCTCGGCCGCCTCCTCAGCATCGCCCTCATCATCGCCGGAATCATCGGGCTGAAACTCTCCAGCGCCGCGTAGGTTTTGCGGTTTTTTGCGCCCCTGCATTCACTCTAGACTGTCATTCTGAACTGGATTCAGAATCTTTGCGCACAAAGAGAGCGCGGGTCGGGTGTGCTATGAACGTTACGCAGAAGGAGTAGGTGTTTTTAAACGCTGTATGGGGCAAATCTATCTGAAATATAGTTTTATTAAAATAATTGAAAACGTTAGCCAGGTTCGTGTAGATTGTTATCCTAATGTTTCTGTTTTGAAGCGCCTCTTTTGCCGAGCTCCGCATAAAGTTTACGCCGAGGCTAGAAGTGGCGCACCGGCAATGTGAGAATTTACCTCCACTGTTCCCAGAATTGTCTCTTGGGGCCGTTCTCAAAGGGAAA
>CAYUJC010000032.1:0-27750 GCA_964444945.1 uncultured Desulfuromonas sp. | reverse complement strand
ATGAATAGAAAGATGGAGCAGAAATGGAACTGACTGATCTGACAATCCACGAAATGGCCCAGCAGCTAAGGGAGGGCGAGATAAGTGCAGTAGCCCTGACCCAGGCCTGTCTGGAGCGTATAGATGTTACCGACACCCACCTCAACGCCTTTATCAGCGTATGCCGGGATGAAGCTCTCGCGGCGGCGCACCAGGCCGATGAGCGTCTGGCCCAGGCGCGCCTGGCTCAGGAGAATGCCCCCATGTTGACGGGAATCCCGGTGGCGCTCAAAGATCTCTTTGTCACCACCGGAGTTCGTACCACCTGCGCCTCGAAGATGCTGGCCGACTTTATCCCCCCTTATGATGGCACGGTGGTACGCAAACTCAAGGAGCAGGGCGCCGTTATCGTGGGGAAGCTCAACATGGACGAGTTCGCCATGGGGAGTACCAGCGAAAGCAGTGCGTATGGGGCGGTGCATAATCCGTGGGATGTCAACAAAGTCTCCGGCGGCTCCTCCGGCGGCTCCGCCGCATGTGTCGCGGCGCGGCAGGTGCCGGCCAGCCTTGGCACAGACAGCGGCGGCTCCATCCGTCAACCCGCATCCCATTGCGGTGTAGTGGGTCTTAAGCCCACTTACGGGCGTGTGTCGCGCTCTGGTGTCGTCGCCTTTGCCTCATCCCTCGACCAAGTCGGCCCTCTGACGCGTAACGTGCGCGACTGCGCCATAATGTTGCAGGCCATCGCGGGGTATGACCTCGCAGACTCCACCTCGGTGGATATCCCGGTGCCTGACTATCTTGCCGGGCTGGAGGAAGGGGTGGCGGGGAAAAAAATCGGCCTGCCGCAGGAATATTTCATCCCCGGGCTCGATCCGGAGATAAAACAGGCGGTGGAAAATGTGGTTGAAACGTACCGCAGTCTCGGCGCCGAAGTGGTTGAGGTGAGTCTGCCCCACACCAAGTACGCTGTTTCATGCTACTACCTTGTCGCGACCGCCGAGGCCTCAAGCAATATGGCGCGCTATGACGGCGTGCGCTTCGGTGCCCGCGTGGATCCGGGCAAAGGGCTCGTAGAGATGTACACAGCTACGCGATCACAAGGCTTTGGCGCTGAAGTCAAACGGCGCATTATACTTGGAACCTTTGCCCTCTCTTCCGGCTACTACGATGCCTATTATCTGAAGGCACAAAAGGTGCGCACCCTCATCCGGCAGGACTTTTTGGCCGCCTTCAATGAAGTTGACTACATCCTCACCCCCGTGGCTCCTACTCCGGCTTTTGCTCTAGGGGATAAAACCACAGATCCGCTCCTGATGTATCTGTCGGATATCTTCACGCTGTCGGCTAATCTGGCAGGAATCTGCGGTTTGAGTCTCCCCTGCGGCAGATCTTCAGCGGGGTTGCCCATTGGGGTTCAACTGTTGGGCAAGCCCTTCGACGAAGCCGGTCTGCTGCGCACTGCGTATGCCTGCGAACAGACTGGGGCGTGGCACAAAGCCAAGCCGGAGTTGTAATCTGCCGGATAAAAGGCAATCCATCCAGAGGTTTGATTGAGCAGGCGGTAACGAAAGGTTGCATAGAACAATGAGAGAGCGATACGAGGTTGTAATAGGGCTGGAGGTGCATGTCCAGCTTACCACCAACACCAAGATATTCTGTGGGTGCAGCACTGCATACGGCAGCAGGCCGAATTCGAATACGTGCCCCGTATGTCTTGGGATGCCCGGCTCGTTGCCGGTGCTGAATCGTCAGGTGGTGGAAGATGCCATACAGGCTGGTTTAGCCACCCATTGCACCATTGCCCCGCGGTCGATCTTTGCGCGCAAAAATTATTTCTACCCAGACCTCCCCTCGGGCTATCAGATATCTCAGCTTGAGCTCCCTATTTGCGAGGGTGGTTACCTCGATATCGAGACCCCCGAGCGGGGGAAGCGCCGCATCGGGATTACCCGCATCCATATGGAAGCAGATGCTGGGAAGTTGCTCCACAGCGATGACCCAGGGGTTGGATCACTGGTTGACCTGAACCGGGCAAGTACTCCATTGCTTGAGGTGGTGTCCGAACCGGATATGCGCAGCAGTGACGAAGCAATCGCCTACCTGAAGCAGTTGCATCAGATAGTCCGCTATCTGAATATCTGCAGTGGCAACATGGAGGAGGGGGCATTTCGCTGCGATGCTAACGTGTCGGTACGCCCCGTCGGACAACAGACGCTGGGCACCAGGGCCGAACTTAAAAACATCAACTCCTTTCGCTTTATCAAAGAGGGGATAGAATATGAAGTGGAGCGCCAGATTGAACTGATTGAAGAGGGGGGCGCAGTGGTGCAGGAGACCCGCCTGTTTGACAGCACTACGGGGACAACCCGCTCCATGCGGGGCAAAGAGGAAGCACACGATTACCGATATTTTCCCGACCCGGATCTGGTGCCGATGGTTATCGATGCCGCCTGGATCGAACGGGTGAAGGAGCAGCAGCCGGAGCTGCCCGCAGAGAAAATGCAGCGCTTCATGGAGCAGTTTGAACTGCCGGAAGCTGTAGCGCAGGTTCTGACCGCAGAGCGCCCTTTGGCCGCTTACTTTGAAGCCTGCACCCGCCTGCACCCCGATGCGCGCACCTGCGCCAACTGGGTTATGGGGGATGTGCAGCGCATGCTCAATGAAACCGGGCTGGAGGTAGATAAAATTCCGGTCTCAGCGCAGATGCTGTGCGGTATTCTTGTGCGTATCGCCGACAACACCATCTCCGGCAAACTCGGCAAGCAGGTATTCGATCTCATGTGGGAAAGTGGGAAAAGCGCCGACACCATCATTGCCGAGCAGGGGCTGAAGCAGGTGAGCGATACCGGTGCCATAGAGGCCATGGTGGATGAGGTTATCTGCGCCAATCCAGCGCAGGCGCAGGAATTTCGCGCCGGGAAAGACAAACTCCTCGGGTTCTTTGTCGGGCAGGTGATGAAAGCCAGTCGCGGCAAGGCCAATCCGGCGATGGTGAATGAATTGTTGTGCAAGAAACTTCGGGACGAGTAGAGCGCCGCAGCGCAAAAGGGGTAGAGTCTTGACTGATAATACTGCTGCAACATCAGGAACAGTGTCGATACCAGGGGCAACACCAGGGGTAACACCAGTCAGGCCGATTTATTTCGCGGATGGGTGTTGTCATATGCTGGATCAGCGCCTGCTGCCAACGGAAGAGACGTGGTACGCGTATACCGATTACCGCGAAATAGCAAAAGCCATCAAAAGCATGGTGGTGCGCGGCGCACCCGCCATCGGGGTGGCGGCGGCGTTCGGGGCGGCATTGGCGGCCAAGGAGTTTGCGCTGGAGGGGAAAGCGCACTTTGACAGGGGTTTTGCTGCCGCCTGCGCCGAACTGGCCGCAACCAGACCTACTGCGGTGAATTTATTCTGGGCCCTGGAACGTATGCAGCGCCACGCTGCCGCGGTTGCTGCCAATATGCCCCTGCCAGAGGTTGCGGCGCGCCTGTTGGAAGAGGCGCAGACAATCGCGGTAGAGGATGAAGCGCTCAATAAGGCCATGGGCAAGCACGGGCAGGCGTTACTGCCTCAGAAGGCCACCGTTTTGACCCACTGTAATGCGGGTGCCCTCGCTACCGCCGGTTACGGAACCGCGTTGGGGGTAATTCGCGCCGCAGTTGCGGCGGGGAAAAATATTGCGGTGGTCGCGGATGAGACCCGCCCTTTTTTACAGGGGGCGCGACTGACCGCGTGGGAGCTGCAACGTGATAATATCCCCGTCACCTTGATATGTGACAATATGGCAGGTTACGTGCTGCAGCAGGGGTGGATCGATGCCATCATCGTCGGCGCGGATCGAGTGGCTGCCAATGGTGACGCCGCGAATAAAATAGGTACCTACAGCCTCGCGGTACTGGCTAAAGCGCACAATATTCCTTTCTATATTGCCGCACCCATCTCCACCATCGATTATTCCATTCCAGATGGGAGCAAAATCCCTATCGAAGAGCGTGGGCCCGCCGAAGTAACCCACTGCGGCGGAAAGCGGATAGCACCCCTGGGGGTGCCGGTCTACAACCCCAGCTTTGATGTTACTCCCGCACCCTTGATTACCGCTATCATCACCGAATGTGGAGTGGCGCGCGGCGACTATGTCCGTTCTCTGGGAGAATTCCGGAAGGGGTAGGGGCACTGATGCCGGAGAGTATGCAGGCCGAACTTGCGCACCTGCTTGACGCGGGCGTGCACAAAGATACGCGCGCGCGGATTGTGGAGCTATGCGCCGAGGCCGGGTTTTACGAACCAGAGCGTTCCTGCGTCAATATCCTTCTGCTCCATGAGCTGCTTGGCTGTAGTTCTGTCGTTGCCGCCGCAGCCGTGCAGGCCATGGACTGCGCCGACCCCGATATGGCATTGAACAACCTGGAGCGTTGTGCGCAACAGGTCGAGCATGTACCGCTGTGTCAGTGTCTGGCGCACGCGGACAGCCGCCGCACGTTGTTGATTGTCCTCGGAGCCTCCAGCTTTCTTGCCAATATTATCTGCCGTTATCCTGAAGTGTTTCCCTCCCTGTTTGTTGGCGCAGATATCTTTGCAGTCAAACCCACCACACAGATGGTTCACGAGCTGAACGAAATGCTCAATGGGCGTGCTGATTTTGCCGCCCTGCAGCAGGTTCTGCGCCAGTACAAGTATCGGGAGATTCTGCGCATCGGGGCGCTGGACCTTAGTCTGGAAGCACCTTTGGAATATGTGACCGCAGAGCTCTCTTCTCTGGCTGCTGCGGCGCTGCAGGTAGCCGTGACATGTTGTGAGCGCATATTACGGCGCGAGTATGGTGACCCAGTGCTGGATGAGCCTCAACCAGGCGCAGGGGTTGAGGCAGAATTTACCGTGCTGGGGATGGGTAAACTGGGGGGGAATGAACTTAATTTTTCCTCCGACATCGATCTTATATTTTTCTACACCTCCAGCTACGGAACCACCAGCGGAGTTGAGGGACGCAAGAACACGCGCATCGATCTGCATAACTACTTTGTAAAGCTCGCGGAAATGGTGAAACGCGCCATCAATCAGGTTACTGAGGATGGATTTGTGTTTCGGGTGGATCTGGACCTGCGTCCCAGCGGGCGCCACGGCGAAATTGCCTGTTCGGTGGCTGCGGCAGAGGCCTATTACGAAAGCTGGGGGCAGAACTGGGAGCGCAGTGCCATGATGAAGGCGCGCCCCGTGGCCGGCAGCATCGAGCTGGGCGAATATATTCTGAAAGTTCTCGAACCGTTTATCTATCGGCGTTATCACGATTACGGCATGGTTGAAGATCTCAAGCAGATGAAACAGAAGATCGACAGCAGCCTTACCAAATGGCATGAGAGCGAAACCAATCTTAAACTCGGCCGTGGTGGGATCCGTGAGATAGAGTTCTTCATCCAGGCGTTGCAGTTGGTGTATGCAGGAAAAAATCCGCATGTGCGGGAGCGCAGCTCACTCAAAGCCCTTGATCTGTTGCATGGCGAGGGCTATCTGAGCGAAAAAGAGATCCAGTTCTTACGCCAGGCATATATATTTCTCCGCACCGTCGAACATCGGATTCAGGTGGTTCAGGAGCGCCAGACCCACAGCTTGCCCAAAGGTGAGCGCGAAATGTATCTGCTGGCCCGCCGGTGCGGTTTTGTAGATGCGCCTGCGTTTATGCGTGAACTGGAGCTGCATCGGGACAATGTAACTCGCCTCTACCGCGACTTGTTCTATTCCAGCGAAGAGGAGATCCGCGACGAAATCAGCACTGAAATATGCTATCTGTTCGACCATACCACAGATCCGGAGATGGCCATGGGCATTCTGGAAGGGAATGGTTTTGTCGAAGTGGAAGCAGCTTTTCATTCACTGATACGCTTGTGCGAGGGGACTATCGGCCCCCCCATGACTCGGCCCGTGCGCCGCTATTATGACCGGATCGCTCCATTGCTGATGCAGGAAGTGCTGAGTTCACCCGCGCCGGACATGGCGCTGCGGTATCTGGAGAAATTCCTCCAGAGTCTGCATGCGCGCGGCACCTTTTATGCGCTTCTGGCGGAAAACCACAATATTATCCACATCCTGATTTCTTTGTTCGGTACCAGCACGCTGCTGTCACGCTTTTTCATCCGCCACCCGGAATTACTCGATTCCTTGGTTTCCAGCGCTTACGCCGAAAGTTATAAAACTGTAGAACGCCAGCGCCAGGAATTGCAGGCACGTCTGGAGGGGTATACCGCCAACTATGAAATGCAGTTGGATGTGTTGCGACGTTTTCGCAATGAGGAATTTCTCCGTATCGCCTTGAACGACCTGAAAGGTTCCACTGTAATCGGGGTTGGCCCCAATCAACTGAGCGGGTTGGCCTGCGTGTGCCTTGAAGCGGCGGTGGAGATTGCCTCCACCCAGATGCCCCGGCGTTTTGGGGTTCCGTATTACCACGATGTGGATGGAAATCTGGTAGAAGCGCAGCTTGCGGTACAGGCAATGGGGAAGCTGGGGGGGATGGAGCTGAACTACCACTCGGATCTGGATATTATCTTCATGTTCAGCGATAGAGGACATACGTGCCCGCTTCCGGGAGAGCCAGAGGGTAGCTTCAGGCAGCTGACCAATCAGGAGTATTTTTCCAAACTGTGCCAGCGCATTATTTCTGTTTTGACTCTAATGACCAGTGAAGGGAGGGTGTATGAAATTGACACCCGCCTGCGCCCTTCGGGCCATCAGGGTCCTCTGGTCACCAGTCTGGCCGCCTATGAGGATTACCACCGCACTCGTGCCCAGATCTGGGAGCGTCAGGCGCTGACCAAAGCCAGGGTAGTGGTGGGTTCACCCTTTATGCGAGAGCGGATTGAAAAAATAAATAGATCTATTACCTGGGAAGCTCAGGTTCCCGACGGGTTGCGCGCCGAGATATTTCGCTTGCGCGAGCGCATGGAAAGGGAGATTGCCAGAGAAGATGGTGGACATCTCAACATCAAGACCGGGCGCGGAGGGTTGGTAGATGTGGAATTTCTCACCCAGTATATCCAACTTAAGTATGGGACCGAGTATGTGCGGATTCGTCAGCCCAATACCCTGAAGGCGCTCCAGATGATTCGGCAGGAAAAATTGCTGCCTGCAGGAGTCATCCGCGAATTGATCAGCGGATACACCTATCTGCGTCGCCTGGAAAATAAACTTCGCCTGGTGCACGATCAGTCCATCAGTGAAATAGCTACCGACCGGCATAGCCTGCGGAAGCTTGCACGCTTAATGGGGTGCAGCGGGACCTCACGCCCTATAGAAGAACTTTTTTATGCGGAATATCAGAAGCAGACCACCACGCTGAGGCGCCTGTTCAATCAGTATCTTAATCCAGCTCTGGTTGAACCAGAACCAGACAGTGAAATCAGATAGAGAAGCCGGGCAGGAGGGCCATACATAAAAAAAGGGCCGGTCATATGACCGGCCCTTTTTTCTCTTGCCTGTATGGGTAAGGCAGAGGTTGTGCGCTATTACTCCTTGTTGCCGGAGAAATAAGTGGTAGGTTTGGCCCTGGTGTCCAGGCTGATAGTCTGCTCCCACTCACGCCAGAGCTCGGCCGAATACATGTTGCCGAACGGCTTGTACCAGAGTTGTACGGTCACATCCATGGAACGCTCTTCGGCTATCTGTGCGGTTTTGCCGTCACGAGTTTCTACCTCGGTTACCGGGAAGAAAATCTCGAAACGCTCTTCAACTTTATGGCCGGGATGGAGGGCAGTGTCCTCCACGATCCCACTCTTCTCGTAGGGACCGCGGCCCATGTTGTTACCCCGCGCCATAAGTGCAGGAGTAGGCATGTAGATAATTTCTTTTTCGAACAATTCGTCATCTTCCTCTGTGCTTGCTTTTACCGACAGAACCAGTCGGTTAGGGGTCGGTCAGCCATCAGGGATGCCGTGTCCTGCTCTGTTCACCATCGCAACGTTGACGATGGTTTTGGGGCGCAGTTTGCTGCCGTCCAGCCATTGTGAGGCGTATGCCTGTACTTCGAAGTCAACAGCCATTTCCTGCATGGTTTTGTTGGAGTAGCTGACCATTTCGTGGCCGAGGCCGCTCTTGCGCATGTGGCAGTCCTGACATGTTTCCTGGCCGCCACCGGCCTTGTATGCCCACAGGTAGCTGCCGTATGCAGTAGCGCACTGGGTTGGATTGTCCAACTCCAGATTCGGACCCAGGCCGTGGCACTGACCACACAGAATCGCTTCATCCATGATGAGGCTACGCTTCGTTTTGCTGAACTGCGGATCCATATGCTCACCGTTGTTGTACCCGTACACGGTATCATGCTGCGGATAGCCGTCGGTCCATTTGTGGGTAATGGCGTTGCGGTTATGGCAGATGAGGCAGTTGATGTCGAGAGCCTGGAGAGTCTCAGCGAGCCGCGTACTGATCTCTACCGCATCTTCATCGTCCGGATCGTTGGCAGCGGCAACGGCATTGTCGTACCATTCAAGCAGCGTGTCGGCCAGCTCTACCGCAACTTCGTCGGTGGCGTCAGCTAACTGCGGCAGATGGCACTTCATGCAGCCCATCCAGTGCTCGATCTTGATATCCTTGGTGGACTCCACCCCGGAGTACTCCCAGGACATAAAACCGTTTTTCATGGCAGTGATCATGGTGGCAGCCGCTCGACCAGTACCGTAGATAGAACGAGAATGGGGTGAAGCGTTCCACTCTTCATGGTTGTCCGGGTGGCAACCCATACAAGAGGATACATCGTACATGTCGATAAGTTCTTGCAGGCTTTGAGCCTTGCCTTCCTTGTTGTACTTGGCAGCTATGGTGCCGTCGCGACCAACCCCTGCTCCAAGAGCAAAGGCAAGGCTGGCGCTGAGACACAAAACCATCGCTGTCAGGCTGATGATTTTCAATGACTTCATAGTTTCTCCCTATAGCTATTAACGAAATAAAGCCCCTGCTATTAAGGCAGGGGCTATGAACTGCTGCAAGTTTAGATTAGCAACCTACGAGGGCTGAGCCTGCAGCAGAAGGCTTCTTGGAGCCCTTTTTCACTTCCAGTTCGATTTTATCACCCTTGCTGAACTTCTTAGCTTTGTTGCCGACATCTACAGTTACGGTGTCACCGGAAACATTGGTCACTTCACCTGAGTAGGATTTTGCCAGGGCAACGGTGCTCAGGCCGGCTAGAAACGCAAGGGCTACAATCAGTACCAACAGCTTTTTCATCGTGTGTTCTCCTTCTTGGGGTTGTGTAATGCTGCGCCAAAATCACCACTTTGGTAAGTTTGGTGCAACTGCCTCTTCTTAATAACCAATGTAGAGACTAAACGGCGTTGTGTCAATAATAAGGAGGAGGGCTCTTTTTAGAACCATGCCTCCAAGGTCAGGTACACTTGATCCATGCGCTCGATTGGGGCAAAGAATTGCGCACTGAGGGGATCGTCAAGTTTGTCGATATCAACCGGAGCGCCGAGCCAGTTACCGCTGCCAGTGTAGTTGTATTCGTAGTGCTGATATCCGAGGCGCATGAATGCTTTGGCCTTGTCGCTAAGAAGTGGGCCCACGGGGAGATCCCAGATCAGATACGCTTCCCCGACATGCCCGCGGGTGGCGAGTTTGGCCTGGGTCATGTCGTCATGCGCCGGGGTCATGGAGATCCAGTACTCAGTGCCGTAGTTATACTCAAGTCCGAACTTCAAACCCTGCTCGGGCATATCGTAACGGATACCGCCATAGATGGCGTAGCCATCTTTGGTGCCCGGATCGTCCCACCAGGAGCCCAGCAGGGTGGAGCCCATCTCGTCGGTACCACTGGGGTCCGTATGGCTCCACCCGCCGGCAACGAAATAGTTGAGATCTGCGGCTTTGTCCATATAGACAAAGGAGGTGTGATAGATATCCCCGAGATTTTCCCGATCGAGCCAGCCGTCACCGGTACCCAGGGCGAGTTCCAGTGGATTAGCGAAATCAACCCCGGAAGGGACATTGATAATATTGGCCGCGAGGAATACCTGGATATTCATGAAGCGGTCGCCCTTGTTGATAAGATCCCAGCTGATGCCACCAAAGTCCATATCGTCCAGTTCGTTGGAACTGTCGGTGGGACCAGCCTCAAAACCACGCCCGTAACAGAAGCGGATTTTGCTGTACCCCATAAACTCGAACGGATTCTGGAACACCGCGCCGATAGTGGCTCCATCAAAGGCATAATCCATGAAGTTGACCGGAGTAGCCATGCGGGTGGTGTTGTCCAGACCCATGCGCAGCTGTGCGGGGGGGCCATCGGTGGTGGGGCGGCGTCCAACAGAGATCCATATGGGCAGGTCGGCGATATTATTCCAGTTGATGTAAGCACGATCCACCCGCAGGACGCTGTCGTTGGGCTGCCGCGCGGCAGCGCCATCCATCTGACTGAAGCTGTTCATGTAGTAGGGCCCGACGGCGGTGGGGTTTTCCTGCATCCCCCAGGCCTTGTACATCGCCAGACGCCCTTTAAATTGAAGATTGTCGGAGATGTCGGTTTCCATCCCGAGGCGAAAGCGGTTGGTATAGAGGATGTCATTTTCCCAGTTGTCTTCCGAGACCATAGCGTAACCCATGCCCTCTATTGCCGCTTTACGTTGGGCAGGGGTATAGCCAGCCATGGAACCGATTACCCCCTGGATATCCTGTATGCTGGGATTTGGATTAACAATTGCTCCCGTGTTCGGATCTACCCTGGCCATATTCGCAGCGGCATCGGCAATATCCGTGGCACTCCAATACCCCTTGGTGTCGGTATCGCTGTAATCCATGCGGAACCGGTAATCGCCGGAAAACCGAATGCGGCTGGCGGCATCCCATTTTTCGGCACTGGTTTCAAGGACCTCGACGGAATCCGTATTGTAGCTGGCGGCGTCCTGTACGGCGTCCAGCTGGGTCCGCAGCTCCTCGAGTTGTTCAGCGAGCAGTTGCACCTGCTGTTCGAGTTGTGCTGCAGATGGTGCAGCCAAAACGCCTGCGGGCAGCAGCATCAGGGTTGCGAGTAGCACTCCTACCATTTTTCTTACCATAGTTTTGCCTCCTGTCGGTGTTGTGTGGGGAAGGATCCCCCCCCCGTGGGGATTGGCTCCAGGGCTTCTGTGGCAAGAGCCGCTTTATCCGAATATTCGGAACCCGTGATATCCGAATAACACAATGTATGCCAACGCACCTAAGCTGCTGAATCTGCACGGTTGCACAGGATTTCAACGGAAAAACTTTAAGGGATTGTTGCGCGGGAGGGATGGAGGGAAAGCTATTTCGCTAGGTAGAGTAGGTTAAATGGCGGGAAGTGCGTGCACATGTATAGATTGATATAAAAAACGCGCTTTGCGCTATTGGGGGCATATCAAGCCTATATCTGGCTATGCAATAGCGAAAAGCGCGTATGGGTAAAACAGGTGGGCGTGATGCTGAGGATAGAGCTTAGAGCAGCGTCACCCAGTTGTGGGAATCTTCAATGCGTCCGTACTGGATTCCAGTCAGGGTGGCGTAGAGTTTCATGGTGAGTTCGCCGGTTTTGCCTTCGCCAATGGTTACGGTTTTATCCCGATATGTCAGGTGCCCGACCGGAGAAACAACGGCGGCAGTCCCGGTGCCGAATGCCTCCTGCAGTCGTCCTGACTCCGCACCTTCAAGCACCTCGTCGATGCTCAAGGCCCGTTCCTCTATGGTGTAGCCCATCTCGGCCGCCAAAGTGAGGATGGAGCGGCGCGTAATGCCGTTGAGGATTGTGCCGTGCAGAGGGGAGGTGACAATTTTGTTATCATACACAAAGCAGATGTTCATACTGCCCACCTCTTCGATGTATTTGCGTTCGATGCCATCGAGCCACAGAACCTGATCGTAGCCCTGTGCCGCCGCCAGGGTGGCGGCACACAGGCTGGAGGCGTAGTTCCCTCCGGTCTTGGCTTCCCCTGTGCCGCCGGGGGCAACCCGGACATATTCATCTGACACCCAGATTTTGACTGGGCTTAATCCCCCAGAGTAGTATGCCGCCACGGGGGAAAGGATTATATAGAACAGATACTGCTCTGCCGGCTTCACCCCGAGTACCGCTTCGGTGGCGATCATAGTGGGGCGAATATACAGACTGGTGCCTTCGGCACGGGGGATCCACTCCTGTTCGAGTTTCAGCAGTTCATGGAGCGCTTTAAGGCAAAAATCAACATCCAACTCCGGCATGCACAAGCGCCGCGCACTGAGGTTGAAGCGCTCGAAATTATCCCGGGGGCGAAACAAGGCGATGCTGCCATCCTTGCGTCTGAACGCCTTCAGCCCCTCGAAAATCTCCTGGGCATAGTGCAGCACCAGCGCCGCCGGGTCGAGGGAGAGCGGACCGTAAGGTTTTATCTTTGGCGAATGCCAGCCCAGCCCTTTATCATAAGGCATGGTGAACATGCGATTGGTGAACTCTTTGCCAAAAACCAGTTTGGTTTCGTCCTGGATGGGCTGTTTAGGTTGGGTGACAGGTAGAATTTCAATTTCCATTAGAATGGCTCCTTCAGAAACTTGTCCGACTGACGGCAAAATACAACGCAAAATAGCCGCAGGAAGATGTCACAACTATTCTGGAGACTCGATTTGTAATGCAAAAAAGCACAGCCCTGGCTTATGCAGCAGCTGCGCCTAACGGTATCCTCAACATCTAGATGCGCCACGTGAAACTTAAATCATCTAGCATACTGTCATTGAGCAGCGCAAGAAGATTGTTGCCCTGCTCAACGTTTGTGTTTCGGCGGGTAGTTGTACAGAAGTGATCTGCGGTTCTCACGTTCCTCTGCGGAGGAAAAATCGTTAGCTTCACGCTGTTGACTGGCTGTCTTGGCCTTGCGTTCCAGGGTTTTTTTAGCATCGTCTTTTGTGCGCTGTATGGTCATAAGCCCCTCCCGGCAATGCATTTTGCAGATATCTGTTTTATTGGCTGATCTGCATTACAGTGTAGCGGACATTGTGCCAAGGCAAACAGCAGAATGTAAAGAAAAATACCATTAATGGGAGAAGCTCGATGCTGTGCAGGTTAACATAAGCGCTGTAGACTGGCACGTGAAAGGGCTACGGCTGCGACCTGATGCCCTGTGCGGGTGAGGGTTTTCGCACACTCCCGGCATGTTGCCGAGGTGGTTACGACATCATCCACGAGAAGAATGCGTCGTGGCGCCAGTGAAGTATTGATGCTGAATGCCCCATGTATATTCTCGTGGCGCTGCGCCAGGTTGAGCTTGGTTTGAGAGGAGGTTGGCCGAGTGCGGATCAGGTGGCTGATGTCCACAGGGATATCAAGTTCAGCGCCCACATAGCGCGCAACCAGAAGTGACTGGTTGAAGCCGCGGGTGCGCAGGCGCCGGGGGTGGAGGGGGACGGGGATTATGGTGTGAGGATTGAAGGAGATGATCTCGGTACGCGAGCGGTCGAGTAGCAGCAGGGCGAGGACTTCAGCGAGTTGAAACTGACCGGCATATTTGAGGCGCTGTACGGCATATTGGAGCTGCTCTGCGTGCAGGCCGATGGTTTTAAGCCATATGAATGGCGGCGGCGAAGTTGTGCATTGCCCGCACCGATGGGGGATAGCACTTCTGCTCTGGAAGGGTTCGGCACAGATCGAGCAGGCCGCGTCGGGCTGCTTGGCGCACGCGCGGGCGCACTCGGGGCATAAATATGGGTGCCTCTGCAGCGTATTCAGGCTGCAGCCGCACAGCAAACATGCCGGAGGAAGCAGGAGTTTAACAACATATTTGAGGGCGAAAAGGAGGGTGGATGGCAGTGTAGATGCGCGCAGAGACGCCACGGTGGTCTTTTGCGCGGGGAGGGGGCGCCGGGGGCGCTGTTCTCCATTTTGTGCGGATGATCTTCCCGGATCAACGGCGCGGGGGCGAAGAGCGTGCTTCCACATCCTTCAGGAGCTCCCTTTATGGCTGGTGTAGCAGATTATGCCCCGTCATTGCCGCTGGTTGCTCCAGACCGAGCATGTACAGCAGGGTGGGAGCGATATCCGCCAGAATGCCAGAGTCAAGTTCAGTGTGTGCAGGGGTGTCGGAGCTGACATAGATCAGGGGAACCGGGTTAGTGGTGTGCGCGGTAAATGCCCCGCCGTCAGACGCGAGCATCTGCTCGCAATTGCCGTGGTCCGCAGTGATCAACATCTGCCCCCCAGCGGCCACAAAGGCATCACATACCATGCCACAGCAGCGATCCACACATTCCATAGCCTTGATGGCTGCAGTGAGATTGCCCGTGTGTCCAACCATGTCCGGGTTCGCAAAATTGAGAATGATAAGATCCGGGCACGCGGTCTGGATTTTCTTGATTACACAGTGTGCCACCTTCTCCGCGCTCATTTCTGGTTTCAGGTCGTAGGTTGGCACATCCTGCGGAGACGGAATTAAAACCCGCTCCTCCCCTGCATAGGGTTCATCCTTGCCACCATTGAAGAAAAAGGTGACATGGGCGTATTTTTCTGTTTCCGCGATACGCAGTTGCCGCAGACCGGCGTTGGCCACAACTTCCGCCAGTAGGTCGGGATACTCTTCGGGGGGGAAGGCGACAGGCAGGTTCAGAGCTTCTTCGTACTCGGTCAGGCACACGTAGCCGCTCAAAGAGGGAACCCTGCTGCGGGGGAAGCCGTCAAAGTCAGGGCTGGTCAGGGCGTGGGATATTTCGCGCGCTCGATCGGAACGGTAGTTGAACATGATAACCCCGTCACCGTTGCTGATGCGCGTGGTTGCATCTACCGCGCCAATTACACATGGCTCTACAAATTCATCGCTGGTGCCGCTGGCATACGCCGCTTCGATAGCCGTGGCCGCGTCAGAATAGTGAGCCCCCTTTGATTCGGTAAGACAGGAATAAGCTCGCTCTATCCGGTCCCAGCGTCGATCTCGATCCATGGTGTAGAAACGCCCACTTATAGTGGCGATTCGCCCACACCCCAGCGTGTTGATCTGCTCCTGAAGTTGCTGCAGATAGGTGGCGGCGCTGCGGGGAGGGGTGTCGCGCCCATCCAGAATGGGATGGATGCGCAGCTGTTTTATCCCCTGTTGCTGCGCCATTTTCATCAGGGCGTACAGATGAGTGTTGAGGGAATGCACGCCGCCATCGGAGAGCAGCCCAAGCAGGTGCAATGTACTTCCTTCTGCATTGACACGCTGCATCACCGCAGTAAGGACCGGATTGGTGAAAAAATCTCCGTCGGCAATACTCTTGTTGATCCGGGTCATATCCTGATACACCACCCGCCCGGCCCCGATATTCATATGGCCTACTTCCGAGTTCCCCATCTGCCCCTCAGGCAGACCCACCGCAAGCCCTGAGGCTTCAAGCTGGCTGTGGGGGCAGCTGGAAAAGAGGCGGTCCAGGTTCGGAGTATGTGCCAGGGCGACGGCGTTGCCCTCCGTTTCGGCGTGGATCCCCCAGCCGTCAAGGATGCACAGCATAGTGGGGCGGGGGCTGTTTTTGGGTTCAGAATTGACCATGTCAGTTCAAGCTCCGTGCGGAGCTGGCGTCAGCTCGACCACCGTACGATTTGCTACCGCTTTGCGGAATACAATACTGAAGCTGCCCCAGGTGCCACATTCAGGGCAACGACTGTCCCAGTCTCTGGCACCGTAGCCGCAGGTATCGCATACGTACCCGAGATTGATCTGGTTATCAACGCCCAGGGCCTTCTGGTATTCGTCAATGGCTTCCTCTATGCGCTCGCGCCGCCGGTGTGCTTCTGCAAGGA
Organism: uncultured Desulfuromonas sp.; assembly: GCA_964444945.1. Taxonomy (GTDB): domain Bacteria; phylum Desulfobacterota; class Desulfuromonadia; order Desulfuromonadales; family Desulfuromonadaceae; genus JAIVHC01. The sequence goes on along the minus strand of CAYUJC010000032.1, from coordinate 12,041 downwards.
GAATGTGCAGTTGAGGGAAATCGGGCGCAGAGTTTTCTACCATGTATATCTGCTCCAGCGCTTCGTCTACCATCTCCAGGCGTAAACACAGCTTGGCGTAGAAAAAATGCAGGACCAGGTCACTTTTGTTCTGCGCAATGGCCTTGTTGTAAAAACTCAGCAGTGATTGTGGATCTTCGTTTTCAATGTATAGATTCTCCAGGCGAGAGAGAAAAACACTGCGCCCCAGCTTTTGATAGCCATCCTGCCACACCTTGGCCGCATCGGCGTCGTTGTCATTCTGCACATAGGCATCACCCAGCGTCACTAAGGCAGCGGTAAAAGAACCATCTTCCTTGATGATCTGCTTAAGCGCGCTGATAGCCTGATCTGTGTTACCGGCTGCCAGGCTCTGCTTGGCGGTTTCATACCGGATGGAGAGCATCAGCTGTTTCTCTTCCTGAATCCGGTTGCTGCTGATTCCAGCTTTGAGCAGGCGGGTCTGCAGTTCCAGCGCTTTATCCCAACGCGCATGCTTCATGTGCAGATTGCGTTGCTTGCGCATGGCTTTGCGGTTCCCCCGGTCATGTTCGAGGATCTCGTCGTATTCAACGCAGGCCGCGTCATCCTGATCCATACTTTCGTAGGTGTCTGCCAGTTTAAACAGAACCTCAAGGCTCTTGCCGTCTATGCTCTTGGCCTGGCGCAACATTGAAATGGTCTCTTTGCTATTGCCCTCCTGGGCTAAAACGCTCGCCATGGCGATATAGCCTTCAATCTTGTTCGGGGCTTTGTCGATCACTTTCCGCAGGATGCTGTGGGCACGCTTGATGTCGCCGGAGAGAAGGCGCCCCACCCCTTCGCGGTAGGCTTCGTTTATCTCCTTATCCCTCTTTTCGCTGCGGCCCCGTATCCAGTTGCGCAGAATATAGGAGAAGTTGCCATACAGGTGGATGCCATAGCCGATGAACAGGCCGACGATGACACAGCCGAGCACCACGACCGTAACCGGGTAGGTAACGGACTGCTCCGGGGTAAAAAAGATCGTCATCTCCTGCGGGTTGATCCCCGAGAAAAATACAAAAAATGCCAGAAAAACAATAACGATTAGCAGAAATGACATGAGGGTCATGCGGTCCTCCTGTAGGTGTGAACCCGAGCAACTAGACAATCACAATAAATATGCAATAACAGCACAGAGCAGTCTATAAAATTGCAGATACAGTTGTAAATATATAAAACAATGTTTGGAACAAGGTTGTGCGCTTCAGCGGTTATGATATGGCTCGCCTCGCATAATGGTAAAAGCGCGATAAAGCTGTTCCAGCAGGAGTACCCGCGCCATCTGATGGGTCAAGGTCAGGCGGGAGAGTGACATAACCATATTGGCGCGTTTCCGCAGATCCGCACTGACCCCGTAGGCACCGCCGATAATGAAGCACCAGTCCGTGTTTCCATGCAGCATACGGCGTTCAAGGGCAGCGGCAAATTCATCGGAGCTCAACTGGCGGCCAATTTCATCCAGCACAATACAGTATGCACCCGCGGGGATTTTTTCCTCCAGGCGTTGAGATTCGCGCGCGCGGATATGGGCAACGGCGGAATTTTGGCCACTCCCTTTTTCTTCCTTCAGTTCGATGATTTTCAGGGCTGCGTAGCGTTTTACCCGTTTAATGTACTCATCTGCCCCCTGATGGAGAAAGTCGAGGCTGAGTTTGCCCACACATACAATAGTTATCTTCATTGTACTGAACTTCTATAGGGTGGTTTCCTCAGCGGGCACTACGTCCGCGGCCTCGTCCCATAGCCCTTCCAGGTCGTAGAAGTCGCGCACCTCCGCCTGAAAAATATGCACCATGATATCGCCGTAGTCGAGCAGCACCCAGCGCCCTTCTTGCATCCCCTCAATCGCGAGGGGGACATTGTCATGCTGTTGTTTAAGGTCTATGCGGATTGATTCTGCTATTGCCTGTACGTGGCGGTCGGAAGTACCGGTGGCTATCACCAGATAGTCCGTCAGAGAAGACAATTCGGCTATGTCCAGGATCCGCAGATCAAGGGCTTTTTTATCCAGTGCGCTTTTGGCACACAGTTGCGCTAAGGTGTCAGAATTCAAGATATCTTTCCTCGGACTTGTCGGGATGTTGTTAAGTTTTTGTAGAGACCGTGCCGGGCAATATATTCCTGCACCGCTGCAGGCACCATGCCGTCAAGGGGCTGGTTGTGCTGTACCCTGTGCCTGATCTCAGTTGATGAAATATCCATACAGGCTCCGCGCAAAAAGTAGAGGTTGCCGTGGTCGGGACTGCTCGGTGCCACGGGCTTTTTGGCGTTGCCTGCATAGGTGAAGCTGTTGCGCGCGGCATCATAACAGAACAGGTGACGCAGCGCAACGGGCAGGTCTTCGCGGCGCGCGTATGTGGGGGTTCCCGGGCGCTGTGCTACCACAATGTTACTGTACTCGAACAGTCTATTATATTCTTTCCAACTGTCCAGCTGGGCGAATGAATCCATCCCCATCAGAAAATACAGGGAGGCATGCGGGTGCAGGGTGCGCAGCTGGCGCAGGGTGTCTATGGTGTAGCTTCTTCCCTGACGTTGTGCTTCCAGCGCGCTGATGCAGAATGTTTTTTCGGGTTCTATTGCACGTTCAACCATCGCATACCGATGCGAGAAGGCACTTATCTCTTCGTTGTCCTTATGTGGCGGGGCCAAAGCCGGCATGAAAATTATGCGCTCCAGGGCAAATTTTTCACCCATCAGGCGCGCAATGTTCAGGTGGCCACAGTGGATGGGGTCAAAAGTGCCACCGATAATACCTACTTTTTTCTCTTCAGGCACGAATCTGTCCGGTCCCGAACACGATGAACTTGCGGGTGGTCAAATCTTCCAGCCCCATGGGGCCGAATGCGTGGAGTTTGGTGGTTGATATCCCGATTTCAGCACCAAGGCCAAACTGATTTCCATCCGAAAACCGTGAGGAGGTGTTCACCATAGTGACGCTGGAGTTCACCCGGCGGGTAAACGCCTCGGCGTTGGTATAACTGTCGGTTACAATCACTTCGGTGTGGAGCGAGCCGTGCCGATTGATATGGGCAATGGCTTCATCCATATCGTCAACTACGCGTACAGCCAGGATCAGGTCGAGATATTCTGCGTCCCAGTCTGCATCTGTCGCGGCAGAGATCTCTGCCGCCAGGCTGCAGGTGACGGGGCAGCCGCGCAGTTCAACGCCGTGCTGGCGCATATCCATGACAATTCGTGGCACAAAGGTTGCGGCAATATCTTTGTGGATGAGGAGGGTTTCCATGGCGTTGCACACCCCGGGGCGCTGGGTTTTAGCATTGATGCAGATGCGGCTGGCCATGTCAGGGTCGGCGTCGGCGTCCACAAAGGTGTGACACACCCCTTTATAGTGTTTAATCACCGGAATGCGCGAATGTTCACTTACAAAGCGGATCAGCCCTTCACCCCCGCGTGGAATGATGAGGTCGATATCCTCTTCACACTGGAGCAGGGTGTTGACCGCACTGCGCTCCGTGGTGCCTACCACCTGGAGCGCCGCTGGCGGCAGCCCCATGCGTTCAAGCTCGGCTTTGAGGATATTGCCGATCGCGGTGTTGGAGTGGATCGCCTCGGAGCCCCCGCGCAGGATGATGGCGTTGCCGCTCTTCAGACACAAAGCGGCCGCATCGGCGGTTACGTTAGGACGCGATTCGAAAATAATGCCGATTACCCCCAGGGGGATACGCATCCGCCCCACCTGAATCCCGCTCGGACGCCGCCACATGCCGGTAACTTCCCCCACCGGATCCGGCAGTGCTGCTACTTCCCGCAGCCCCTGCGCCATATCATCTATGCGCTCATCCGTGAGGATAAGGCGGTCGATCATGGCCGCAGAGAGGTTGTCGGCGCGCGCCTGGCGTACGTCAAGATCATTTTGCTGTTGCAGAGCGCTGCGCTGCTGTTGCAGGGCTGCGGCCATCCGCTCCAGCAGCTCATTTTTAGTAGCGCTGCCCAGATTCGCCATAGTGGTGGACGCGACCCTGGCGGCGCGCGCCAGGTTTTTGATTTCCAGAGTGATATCAGCGGCGGTGTTGCTCATGCAGAACTCCTTGCTAGTAACAATATCAGACATATGGCATGGCTACATTTTATTGTATAGCCAGCCAGATATAGGCCTAATCATCTTCCCGGGCAATAACAAGATTGTCGCGGTGGACAATCTCATCACTGTACTTATACCCCAGAATCGCGGTGATTTCCGAACTTTTCCGCCCCCGAATCCGGTTTATTTCGCTTTGGGTGTAGTTGGTGATGCCGCGCGCAAATTCTTCTTTGTTGGTGTCGCACAGACATACGGAGTCTCCACGGTCGAACCCCCCCTCAACCGCGATGATTCCCGATGGAAGGAGACTTTTCCCTTCATCGCGGATAGCATGACACGCTCCGGCATCGACGATAATTTTCCCGCGCAGCTTTTTGGTGAAGGCTATCCAGTGCTTTTTGCTCGTCATCGGTGCCGTAGTGGGGAGGAAGAGGGTGCCCACATCCTCGCCGGCGAAAAAACGGGTGAGATTGTCGGGCTTCAGGCCGTTTATAATCGCCGTGCTGATACCGTAGCGGGTGGAACGCTTCGCCGCTTTTATTTTGGTGACCATCCCCCCGGTTCCTGTGGCTGTGGCAGCGCCACCTGCCATGGCTTCGATGGCGGGGGTGATCTGTTCCACCTCATGCAGCAGGGAGGCGTCGGGGTATTTGCTCGGGTCCTTGTCAAACAGGCCATCGACGTCGGAGAGAATCAGGAGCAGATTCGCCTCCACCAGGCTCGCCACCATGGCTGAAAGATTGTCATTGTCACCAAAGCGGATTTCATCGACTACGACCGTATCGTTTTCATTGATGATGGGGACAATTCCATATTCCAGCAGGGTCATGATGGTGTTGCGCGCGTTGAGGTAGCGGCGCCGGTTGGAGAGGTCATCGCGGGTCAGGAGTATCTGGGCGACGTTCTCCCCCTTGCTCCTGAACACGGAACGGTAGCTGCGCATCAGGCGACTCTGGCCGATGGCCGCTGCCGCCTGTTTCAGCGGGATGCTGTGCGGGCGTCCGCTGATGCCGAGATCGCCCTTGCCTGCTGCCACCGAGCCGGAAGAGACCACAATAACCTCGTAGCCACTTTTATGCAGCTGGCACATCGCCTCCGACAGCTGTTGGACCTGCGCAAAATTCAGCCCTTCAGGGGTGGTGATCACGCCGCTGCCAATTTTTATAACTACCCTTTTTACCGGAGCCAGAAGCTGTTGCCGTATCATGGTTGGTCGCTGCGCTCCTTGTCCAGGCGGGCGCCGACGGCGCGTACCAGTTCATCCAGTCCAGCACCGCTGATGGCGCTGATGCTGAATACCTCGAAACCCTGTTGTTCAAAAAGGGGGGTAACTTCCAGGCTGCGCTCGCGCACCTCGGTAATATCATTTTTACTCAACACCACAATTTGGGGTTTTTGTGCCAGTTGCGGGTCATGCTGCTTCAATTCGTGGTTGATGATATTGAAGTTACGCAGATAGTCGTGGTGTTCTTCCAGGGTCGGATCACTCAAGTCCACGAGGTGGAGAAACAGATCGGTGCGTTCCACATGGCGCAAAAAGCGGGTGCCCAGTCCCTGCCCTTCACTGGCGCCGGCAATGAGCCCGGGGATGTCAGCCACTACAAAAGATTTGTATCCGGCGTAGGGGACAACCCCGAGGTTTGGCACCAAAGTGGTGAAGGGGTAATCTGCAACTTTGGGGCGGGCCTCAGATATGGCACGGATCAGGGTAGACTTGCCCGCGTTGGGCATTCCAACCAGGCCTACGTCCGCCAGCAGCTTCAGCTCCATGCGCACGCTTATGGATTCCCCCTCTGTGCCGGGTTGACTATGGCGCGGGGCGCGATTAGTGCTGGTGGCGAAGCGGGCGTTGCCCCGTCCACCCATGCCCCCCTGCAGCAGCTTAATCCGCTCTCCGGGGGTGGTCAGGTCGGCCAGGAGCTCTCCGGTATCATTGTTGTACACCATGGTCCCCGGCGGTACTGTCAGGGTGATGGAAGCGCCGTTTTTCCCATGGCGATTTTTCCCCATACCATGCACACCTCTTTCGGCTTTGTAGTGTGCTTGATAGCGGTAGTCCAGCAGGGTGGAGAGGCCCTCGTCCACCTGAAGATACACGTCGCCGCCGTCACCGCCATCTCCGCCATCGGGGCCGCCACGGGGGATAAATTTTTCCCGCCGGAAAGACACACAGCCGCGGCCGCCGTCTCCGGCTTTAACCTGTATTTTGACTTCATCGACAAAGCGCATACTTAACCTTATGAGCTGGTAATTTTAGGGGGGTGATGGCCGAAAGACCGCTGCGTGCAGCCCCCGGCTGTCTTAAAGCTTCCTACGCAGATCCTAAAGGAGCGATGCCCACGGATTCGCGCATTAATCATGTAATGTTAGCATAAAAAAAGCCCGGAGTTCCATAATTAGGATCCGGGCTTTTTTATCTGCAGTACAGGCAAGAACCTAGCTGGCGTAAACGCTGATTTGCTGACGTTTTTTGTCCTTGCGCTCGAACTTTACTTCACCATCAATCAGGGCGAATAGAGTGTAGTCCTTGCCGCAGCCTACGTTGTTTCCGGGATGGAAGGTAGTGCCACGCTGACGCGCTAGAATGGAACCAGCAGTGACCTGTTCACCGCCGAAACGCTTCACACCCAGGCGCTTACCTGCGCTATCGCGGCCGTTTCTGGTGCTGCCGCCTGCCTTTTTGTGAGCCATAACGTGTCTCCCTGTTAAGCTTCGATGCCCGTAATCCTCAAACGAGTGATGGGCTGACGGTGTCCATTGGTCTTGCGATAGCCTTTGCGTCGTTTCGACTTGAAGACAAGAATTTTCTTGTCTTTGCCCTGCTCTACAATTCGAGCAGTGACTTTCGCATCAGGCAATAGAGGTGCTCCGATTTTTACCTCTTCTCCGCCGACCATGAGGACATCACTGATTTCGATGGACTCTCCTGCCTCACCGGCAAGTTTTTCCACCTTGATTGTGTCGCCTTCGGATACTTTGTACTGTTTCCCTCCGGTCTTGATCACCGCGTACATGTGCATTCACCTCGCTCTCAGATAAAAAATTACAATAGCGCAGCAATGTATCCCCTGCATGCGCGGTGTGTCAAGTTTTTTCTCTGTGGAAAGGTGCCGGTTCAGGGTGGGATCAGTGGTCACACAGGTTGGTGCCCGGAGTCAGTTCACCCAGTAGATAAAGCAGCGCCAGTTCGGCAGGATTTTTGGCCGGCGCGCCGACTATAACTTCAATACCCTGGGCCCGAAACAGCTCCTGGGCGCGGTTCCCCATCCCCCCGGCGATTACCAGGTTGACGTTCTGCTGCGCGAGCCAACGCGGCAGCACCCCCGGTTCATGCGGCGGCGCGTCTGCGGTTTCCTGTGCAGTTATGCTCTTCTGCTCTGGATCAACCGTTATATGGGTAAAGATTTCACAATGGCCGAAGTGCAGAGCCAGCAGGTTGTTGGCTGTGGGAATCGCTATTTTCATGGTTTTCTCCTTCAGGGAATCTGTTTTAGTGGATGGCTGCGGAATGGGTCCGCTGTTTTTATCCGCTCAAGCGCTGGTGCAAGGTGTTCCATAAAGTTCGAATCCGCGCCGGAGCCGAATTCTCACCATCGCTGTGCAGATATTCGGTGATGGTCTTGCGCTCAATCTGAGCGGCGGTAAACGCGTGGTCGTGGTTTATTTTGGCCAGGGTCGGAATGTTGTGCTGCTCTGCAAGCACGCTGATGATGTCACCCTGGGCGGGGTTAATATCGTATTTATTTATACACAGGTAAGCTGGAATGTTGAAATGGCGGCACAGCTGGGCCACCCGTTCAAAGTCGTGGAGGCCGGATACTGAAGGTTCGGTGACGATCAGCACGGCATCAGCGCCAGTTATGGACGCTATTACCGGGCAGCCGATACCGGGCGGGCCATCCACGATAACCAGTTTCGCACCCTGTTGTGTCGCGATTTCACGCGCCTGCTGGCGCACCAGGCTCACCAGTTTGCCGGAGTTTTCTGCCCCGATATGCAGGCGTGCGTGCACCATCTTCCCGAACCTGGTGGCAGAAATATTCCAGATGCCGCACTCGGCGCTGGGAAAATCGATCGCCTCTGCCGGACAGAATTCCACACACACCTTACATCCCTCACAGGCGAATGGATCGACGCGAAAGGTCCCATCTTGCTCTTCAATGATCGCTGCAAAGTTGCAGTATTTTTTACACAGATCGCAGGCAGTGCAGGCGTCTGGGCGAATGATAGCTTCATGTCCGCTGGTGAAGGTGTGTGACTGCTCCACTTCCGGGTTGAGAATAAGGTGGAGGTCGGCGGCGTCCACATCGCAGTCAGCGCAGACACAACCGTGCGGCAGCTCGTGGGCCAGATGGCACAGCGCCGCTGTCAGACTGGTCTTACCGGTGCCTCCCTTGCCACTTATAACTATCAGCTCTTTCATGCCGTCTCCTCCCTGCACATTAGGTGTTGCAGCATGGTGTGCAGTTGTCCCTTTAATTCCGGTGCGGCATCACAGAGTGAATCCCCGCGCGAATAGGCTGCGGCGATCTCACGCTTCCACGGAATCTCCAGCGCGATATCGATGTTGTTGGCGTGGCAGTAGGTGCGTACCCCGGCATCACCACGGTCGGCGCGGTTGATAATCACGGCAAACGGAAGCTGCAGCTGACGCACGGTTTCCACCGCCAGTTCCAGATCGTTGAGCCCGAAGGGGGTTGGCTCTGTCACCAGGATTACAAAGTCGCTCCCGCGCACCGCCGTTATCATCGGGCATGAGGTCCCCGGGGGGCAGTCCAGAATGTTGAGGAGTTCGTTTGCCGCTACCTGTTTAGTTGCGCGAATCAGAGGTGGCGCCATCACCTGGCCGATGGCGAGCTTCCCCTGCATAAAGTTTATCGGGGCGGCCGGGTTTTTGTGTTGCGTGCCGCAGTCCAGGGTGCCGATCGCTACCTCCTTGTCGCTGATAGCCCCTGCGGGGCAGATACGCCGACACCCGCCGCAGCTGTGGCACAGTTCGGCAAAAACCATGCTGCGCCCACCGGCTATGGCAATGGCGTTGAATTGACACAATTCAGCACAGGCACCACAGGCGGTGCAGCGTTCCGAGTCAATCAGAGGCACCGGGCGGGTTTGCTCCATATGGCTGTGCCACTGCGGCTGGATAAACAGATGGGCGTTGGGCTCTTCCACGTCGCAGTCACGCAGGGTGACGGGGATCCCTGCCGCTTCAGCCAGCGCTGTCGCCAGGGTGGTTTTGCCGGTGCCCCCCTTGCCCGAAGCGATGGCGAGGGTGAAGGGGGGCACATCAGGCTGAATAATATTGGTGTGCATAGCGCGTTAACTCCAGTGCGCTTCTACGTTGGCGCGATTCGCTTCCCCCAGTTCGCCGGCGAGTAACGCCTTCAGGGCGGCCCCAACCGAAGGCTGCCTGGTGTGATAGATCTTCACCCCGGCGGCCTGCAGAACCTGAAAGGCCTTGGGGCCGCAGTTGCCGGTCACAACGGCGGTAGCCCCGGCATTGACTACGTTCTGTGCTGCCTGAATTCCTGCTCCTTGGGTCGCGTTCATGTTCTGGGTGTTTTCCAGGATCGATGCGGCGTTGGTTGCGGTATTTACGATAATAAATTGTTTGGCGCGGCCAAAGCGTTGATCTAATTCTGAATCGAGATCTGATCCCGTAGCTGAAAAGGCAACCTTCATAGCTGATCTCCCTCTGGTATTAATGGGTGGTGTGGGTAGAGCGGTAACGTGGGGGCATCTGCGTGCCCCCACGTTAAGCTGCATCAGGAACGTTCATTGAGTTGCTGTTTAATATCCGCAATCTGTGCTTCAAGTTCCTGCGCCTTTCGGCTCAAGTTTGCCGCGGCAGAGGGTGTTGCATTGCGGTTGCTGTCCATCCGTTGCCCTTGCCCCAGGCCACGTCCCATCCCCTGGTTGAGACCGCGCCCGAGGCCACGGCCACCGCCCCCGCTACCAATTCTGCGCCCCATGCCAGCACCGCGGCCGCCGCCACGTCCGCCGGCAGTGGTGCATCCGGGCTCATTGGTGCCGGAGCAAAAACCTGCTCCACGTCCGCTTTGGCTTCCCACTCCATTTGGTCCTGTTCTATCGCCTCTTGGCATAATAATTCTCCTTTTGGTTAGGTTGGGCCTGCATAAATTACAGGCCCTGTTGCTTGTTGCATCCCTTGGTTTTCGGTTGCTATCTCATTGTTCTGTTGTGGAGTATCCAGGGTTATGCCCTCTGCGGCGGCAGCCTGCGCCGCGTCCGGGTTGCCCTGTCGTAGTATGGTTCTGCCGTCCGCGCTGCTGGCAGCCACACCCCGGCATGGTGCCGGCGACAGTCTCGATATCCCCGCGGCGCAGGGCCTGTATCGCTTCAGCTACGCTCCCCGCGGCGAAGGGGACAACGTTGAGCCCCGCCGCGCACGCAGTGCGCAGCAACGGACGTGAAATTGCGCCACACACCAGCACCTCGATACCTCTCTGGGCCAGCGCATCGATCTTGGCAAAGGGAGATTGGGGCAACGCCCTGGTTTCGGTTATGGCTGCGTGAGCGGCAGCATCTATCACAAGAACCGTGCCGGCGACATCGAATACCGGGGCGATGCGATCATTCCAGATGGTGATACCCGCCTTCATTTCAACTTGCCTCCCGCATGGGGTTTAACAGCGTTTCCAGCTTCAAATTTCTTGCGCGGAAGCCACTGCCTCCAGCGCTATCTCCAACTGCCGCTTTAAAGATTGCACCTGCTGTGCCAACAGAAGTAATTGCTGGGGTGTCTTTTAGGTAGGAAGTGTAAGTGTCCGCAAGTAAAGGGATTTGTCGAGGGTTGGTTTCAGCTTTTTTAATGGCAGGCGGTAGTCTTGAGCGGAGATTAAACTCTTAGGGTAGTGTTAGTGCTACCGTGCCCCGGCGCAACAGGAGCGTTTGTGCAACTGTAGTTTTGCGCCGGTGGTAGTGCAGGGCAGTGGGTGGAGTCAGGGCAATTAGAAATTGGCGTCGGACGGATGGCTGGACTTTTGGCGGCCATTGCGGGCGGGCAGCGGGATAGCGAGGGCTTTGATTTTACGGTACAGGGTGGTTTTATGGATTCCCAGGGCGCGGGCGGCCGCCTGCCGATTATAGTTGTGCTCTTCCAGGGCCACGAGGATGGCCTGTTTTTCACTCAAATCGCGCTGGGTGCGGATTCCGGTTGCGGCATTGCTGACGCAAGCCAGGGGCTGGCTGCCGCGCAGGGTGGCGGGGAGGTGTGCGGGTTCGATCAGGTCAGTACGGCACAATACAAAGGCATGCTCGATGATGTTCTCGAGTTCACGCACATTTCCGGGCCAGTCGTGGGCCATAAGCAGGTTTATGGTGTCAGGCAGGCAGCCCTGAATGTTGCGGTTCTGGGTCTGGTTGAAGCGCTGGATGAAGTGTTGCACCAACAGCGGAATATCTTCCATCCGTTCACGCAAGGGCGGGATCTCCAGGGTTATCACCTGGATGCGGTAGAATAGATCTTGGCGAAAGGTGCCCTCCGTCACCATCTCCGCCAGGCTGCGGTGGGTGGCGGCAATGATCCGAGCCTCCAGCGGCTCCGGTTTAGTGCTGCCTAAAGGTTCAAACTGATGTTCCTGCAGGACGCGCAACAATTTTACCTGTTGCGCCAGGCTGATCTCGCCGATTTCATCCAGGAAAATGGTCCCTTTCCCAGCACTGCGCAGACGTCCCGGTTTGTCCTGCTGCGCGCCGGTGAATGCCCCCTTTTTATACCCGAACAGTTCCGACTCCAGCAGGTTGTCGGGCAGGGCCCCGCAGTTGACCGCAACAAAGGGTTCCTCGGCGCGTGCGCCGCTGGAGTGGATGGCGCGCGCCACCAGTTCCTTACCGGTGCCGGTTTCCCCTTCAATTAATACGGTACTGGAGCTGGCGGCCAAGGGTGGGATGAGATCAAACACCGGCTCCATGGTGCGGCTGTGGCTGATGA
>CAYUJC010000031.1:0-28011 GCA_964444945.1 uncultured Desulfuromonas sp. | reverse complement strand
TCCCCTTGACGCCGTGGCCGAAGTCGAGCATCTCTTCAAAGCCGACACCGGGCAGACCGCTGACCTTGGCAATGCCGGTGCCGACGGTGGTGATACGCCCTATTTCCTCCAGGTGAAGATCTGGCGTAGTCTGGGTACGCGCAAAGCGGGTGCAGGCTTGCTTCAGCCATGCCGGAGTCTGTGCTGAGGGTGTTTCTTGTCCCGGCGGGGAGGTGTTTGCGGATGTTTTCACGCTCTTTTCGTTTGCACTTTCGTTCACGCTGATTCCTCCTGCGGTGCTGGAGCTTCAGCTGGTTCTGTAGCGCTTATTTCGTCCATCTGCTGGCGCAGTTCTTGTTTTATTTGCTCCAGATAGGTGTCCAGACTCCAGCCCAGACGGTAGTCTTCCCAATGTAGCTCTATCCCACAGCCCATGTCCGGCTCGTGCTCGAAGAGGACTTCAGATTGTTCCAGAACACTATCCAAGGCGGCGCGCAGATTCCCCTGCATGGATTCATCCAGGGGGAAACTGGTCTTAATTACGGGCGCGGCGCTGGCGGCGGCATTGATGCGACTCAACTCCTGCCGCTCTGTGTCAGGGAGTTGGTGCAGACGCGCACTGAAGTGGTTGAGGAGCTGTGTTTCCAGCTTCACGTCGGCCAGATCGTGCAGGGCGCGGCTGACTCCGTGATGCAACTGGGTAAGAGCGCAGTCCCGCAGGTGCTCCTGCAGATTCTGTTGTTCGATCTGCAGTTGTGCGCGCCATTGCTGTTTCTGCGCGTCGATTTCAGTACGGGCCTGCTCCAGCTCTTGGTCTTTCTGCGTTTTCACCTCGCTGCGAGCTCGTTCGAGCAGGGAAGCGCGCTGCTGTTGCAGTTCATTGTGCTCTTGTTCAAGTTGGAGTTTGAGTTCGTGAGCCTGTTCCTGCTCTTGTTGCGCCTGTTGTTGCTGTTGCTGCAGGCGTTGCTCGCGCGCATCGATAGCACGGAGCACCGGCTGGTACAAAAAGCGTTTGAGCAGCCACACCAGAATCAGAAAGTTGATCAGTTGGGCGATGATTGTGAAGCTATCAATCAACATGGGATTAACCTCCCAGGGTGGCAGTTACCTGGTTCCAGAACGGGTTGGCGAACAACACAATCATCGACACCACAAAGCAGTAGATGGCGGTGGATTCCACCATGGCCAGCCCCACAAACAGGGTGCGGGTGATGGTGGAGGCGGCATCGGGCTGTTGTGCCAACGCGCTCAGTGCGGTGCTGACCGCGCGCCCTTCACCGAGCGCAGAGCCGATGGAGCCGATGGCGATGGTGATGCCGGCGGTAAAGATGGAGACCAGTGCAATCCAGATATGTGCTTCCATGTATCCTCCTGTGGTTTGTTTTAGGCCTGTTTCCGGGTACTAGTGGCGGCGGCAATATATACCGTGGCCAGTATCGCAAAAATATACGCTTGAATCATCCCCGTAAGCAGACCGAGAATGTTGAGTAGTAGCGGAAAAAACAGCGGCGCGACAATGAGCAGAATGGCTCCGATCATGCTTGCGCTCATCATATTGCCGAACAGGCGCACCGCCAGCGCCAGGGTGCGGGAGAACTCACCGATGAGATTGAAAGGCAGCATGATCCACACTGGTTGTAGATATGAAGCCAGATAACTTTTCAGGCCGTGGGTGCGGATGCCATTCAGGGGTACAGACACAAACACTGCGATGGCCAGAGCTGCCGTAGTTGACAGAGAGCCGGTGGGGGGCTGATAGCCGGGGAAGATAACCCCGATATTGGCCAGCGCGACAAACAGAAATAGGGTGCCGATGAAGCCGATGTAGTCGCGTGCCGGACGCAGCCCTACCACCTGCAGCTGTTCCACAATGTTTATGACAATGATTTCAAGGACATTCTGCATACGGCTGCGCTGCCTGTCCTGCGCATCGGTGTCCGGCGCGGTGCCGGCGTACATGCTTCTGGTGACAAGCCATGCCCCCGCTGCCAACAGAAGCATAAGTCCCCAGGTGGTGACAATGGTGAGGTTGAGCTTTACCCAGCCGTGCTGCCATAAAATGACGGAATCGGAACTTAGATCCATGGAAGATACTCCCTCTAACCCTTATATTATGGATAGTTTTGGGTATGGCTAGTTTTGGGTAAATTTCATCGACGTGCGCACCAGGCGGCGCACCACAAAGCGTCCCAGCGCAATTCCGCCGGCACATCCCAGCAGTTGGAGGATACCGCTGCGTCCGGCGAGGTACAGCCCTGCAGCGAGGATGCCAAAACGTGCGCCGAAACTGAGGCTGAACCATAACCCCGGCCGCAAGGTAAATGGTGCGCGGCGTGCGGTCCAGTACAGGCCACCGAAAAAAACCAGCCCGAGGATGGTGCCGCCGCACACTGCGAGAATGACTCCACTTATTTCGGGGTTGGTAGCCATTTCATGCGCCAGATGATCCGCAAGCTCAAGCAGGCTATTCACTCTGCTCATCTTTTTCTACGGGATCATTGTTGTGAATATTACGTTCTTCGTGTGAAATCCAGCGCCAGGCATTGAAACAGCCCAGCACCAACCCTACCGTCAGCATGGTCAAGGTCCAGGAGTGGGGTGCGGCATGGTTGCGGTCCAGCCATACCCCAACGGCGATCCCCAGGAGCGTGGGGACACTTACCGACCAGCCGACAATGCCGAACAGGCTGAATCCGCTCCACAGAGGACGCGCCGGGTTGGAGCGCGCCTGTTCCTTGCGCCGTGCCCTGGTGCCGACCGCTTCCCCATATGAACTGTGCTTAGTGGCGTTGCGTTCGGGGGCTTCGTCCTGCTCCGGAGCTGTGTTCCGGGTATCTTTTTTGTCTTCGTCAGTAGTCACGGCGCAACTCGATAAAACGGCGGACAAGTTTAGTTTCGATCCCGGCACTGATGGAGCGCACCAGCTTTTCCTGCTCACTTAGCTGTTCAAATTCGGCGTGGATGATCTGTTCCAACTCTGCCAGATTGGCGCTGGTTACCGCATGGTGGACCGAAACGACAACCTGGCTGCCGGTTTTTATCAAAATTCCCGTATCTACGGCGATAAATTCTTCAGTATCGGTGTCTGCACGTCGACAGGCAAGGATGCCGGGGCTGATCGGAACGACGCAGTCCAGCCGCCGGGGGAGAAAACCCAGGTTACCTGCAGGGGTATCGATACTCATGTGGCTGAGATTATCCCTCTGCAGAAAGATTTGCGTCGGGAGTACCACTTGAAGCTTCATCATCCGTTCTCCTCGGCGGGGGCGGGGTCTGGTTGTCCGTTATCTTGACCTTCCGCTTCCAGCTGCTGCCATTTCTGGCGTGCTTCCTCAATAGTGCCAACCATATACAGTGCCTGTTCCGGGCAGGCGTCAAACTCTCCCGCTAAAATCTGCTCGCACCCCGCCAGGGCATCTTCGAGAGAAACCAGGCGTCCCTCCATGTCGCTGAATTGCTCCGTGGTGACGAAGGGCTGAGTCAGGAAGCGCTCCAGGCGCCGCGCTCGATGCACCGTGGCCCGGTCTTCACGCGCAAGCTGTTCTATCCCGAGCATGGCGATAATATCCTTGACCTCTTCGTACTGCGCCAGGGTCTGGCGTACTTCACGCGCAATCCGGTGATGGCGTGCGCCAATAACGGCCGGGGTTGCCATTTTTGAGTTGGACTGGAGCGGTTCAACCGCCGGATACAGCCCTTCACTGGCGCGTTTGCGCGACAGCACGATGGAGGCGGAGAGGTGCGAAAAGGTATGCACTGCAGCCGGGTCGGTGAAGTCATCCGCCGGAACATATACCGCCTGAATGGAGGTGATCGCGCCGTTGGCGGTGTTGGCGATGCGCTCCTGCAATTGTGCCAGTTCGGTACCCATGGTGGGCTGATACCCCAGGCGCGACGGCATTCGCCCCATCATGCTGGAGATTTCGGAACCGGCCTGGATAAAGCGGAAGATATTGTCGATAAGGAGCAACACATCCCGATGCTGGGTATCGCGAAAGTATTCGGCCATGGTTACCGCCACATGCCCGACGCGAAACCGGCTGCCGGGTGGTTCATTCATCTGCCCGAACACCATCGCCATATACTCCAGTACCCCCGCTTCCTTCATGTCGCGGTAGAGCTCCTCCCCCTCGCGACTCCGTTCTCCAATCCCGCAGAACAGACTGATACCGCCGTGATGGCCGGCCATGTTGTGGATGATTTCGCTGAGGAGGACGGTTTTGCCCACTCCGGCGCCGCCGAAGAGGCCGGTCTTGCCTCCACGTTCAAGTGGCATCAGCACGTCGATCGCTTTGATTCCGGTGGTGAAAATTTCCGCATGGGTGGAGCGTTGCTCCAGTGGTGGCGGGTGCTGATGCACACTGCGGCGTTCGAGGTTGTTCAGGGGGGGGCCGTTGTCGATGGTGTTGCCGAACACATCGAACATGCGCGACAGGATCGCATCACCCACCGGTGCCTGCAGGGCAGCGCCGGTGTGGGTCATCTCCATTCCGCGTGCCAGTCCCTGGGTAGGAGTCAGGGCCATGGTGCGCACATGGGTGTCACTCAGTTGGGTCATCACCTCCGTGACCACCCGCCCGTCCATGCCGTACACCAGGGTGTTGATCGGCGGCAGAGCGTGGGTGAAGTGTATATCCACCACGCTGCCGCGTATCGACACAACCCGACCTGAATGGTGGGAGGAATCTGGTGGGTTCTCCGGGGCTGCGCTGGAAGGGTGTGACGCCATTATCGTTCCTTGAAGGGGTTAGGTTTAACTGAAGGGAAGATTTTGTGGCACGTGCCAGTGTTGAGATCTTTATTGTAACGCATTGAGTTCTTAATTCAAGGGGAGCCGGTAGTTCCCCCTTGATTCTGCTAGTATTGAAATATATTGTGAGCTCAGCGCAGGGGCATATGATAACGATTGCAGCTCTGCCTGTGCACCTTTACCGTGCCTGAGGGTAGGGTCACCAGGACTCAACCAGAGACACCCAGAAATCGAACAGGGGGGCTAGGATGGAGGTTACCAAGGTCGTTACCGGGTTTTTACGCCATGCGGGCAAAATACTGCTGTTACAGCGCAGCGACCAGGTGGGGACATATCGCGGCTGCTGGGCGGCGGTGAGTGGGCATCTGGAAGGGGATTCACCCCTTGCGCATATGCTGGTGGAGATTGGCGAGGAAACCGCGCTGCGTCCCGAGCAGGTGGTGCTGCGTGCCCAAGGAGCTGTACAGGAGATTGCCGACCGTAATATTGGGCGCCACTGGCGGATATATCCGTTTTTGTTTGATGTTCTTGCGCCGGAGAAAATCTGTACAGATTGGGAACATCGCGCCTGGAGATGGGTCGACATAGAAGAGATCGGACGTTACGCCACGGTGCCGCGCCTGCGGGAGGCTCTGGACAGCTGCCTGGCGCAGGAGGAAGAGGAGGGCGCCTCCTGATGGATGAAAACGGGTTTGCCCACAAGCCGTTTACGCCGGGCCGGTTTGAGCAAGGCTGCACCGCGCTGCAGAATGATCGAAGTCAGGGCGCAAGCGCACTTGCGCGCCACGCCCTGGTATTGCTGGAGCGCGAAGCGCTGGCCCAGCAGGGGGCGGACCCGGCAACCTTCTGTGCCACAATGGGCAGATGTTGTGATACCCTGGCGCAGCTGCGTCCGAGCATGACCGTGATTGGTACACAGGTGAGGCGCTGGCACACGGAGCTGGAACGAGTCTGCGCGGAACAACCAGCAGGGGCCCCTGCCACGCATATGGTCCACTACGCCGCGCAACTGCTCGCAGCATCAGAGCGTGCGTGCGCGGCCGCGGCGCAACATATGGCCTCCATCATCCGGCCGGACTCCACTATCATCACCCTTAGCAGCAGTTCTACCCTCAACGCCGTTTTCAGGCTCCTGCCAGCGCGGGTGCGGGTGATCGTGGCAGAGTCACGCCCGCTCAATGAGGGGGTCACGGTGGTACAGCAGCTGCTCCAACGTGGATTCGAGGCCATCCTGATCACCGAGGCACAGTTGGGGCTGTTTGTGGCGCAGGCGGATATGGCGCTCATCGGAGCCGACAGCATCCTGGCTGACGGCACGGTGGTAAACAAGGTGGGGAGTTATCTCCTCGCCCTCGCGGCCCATGCGGCTGGGGTGGACATGTACTGCTGCCATGAGCGTTTTAAGGAGTGTTTCTTAACGCGCGCTGAGTTTGAGATAGAAGCGATGGATGTGGCAGAACTGGGGCATGTGGAAGTGCCAGCGGCAGCGCAGCGTAATCTGTATTTTGACTGTACTCCAGCACACCTCATCAGCGCGCGCGTGACTGAACACGGGATGGTAATGAGAGAATAGGATTGCTCCTTTCCCTCTTCGCGCTAGAATCAGGACGACCAGAGGGGATTGATCCTGCCTGGAGGCGCAAACAGCTAGTGGTACTAAATCCGCGACCAGCCGCGTCATTCACCATTCCACCATGGGCACCCGCCCGCGCCCGTCTATCCCTTAACCGCCAGCAGCCCCGGATGGTTTCCGGTCAGGCTCTTTCCGCCGGCGGGGGTAACCACGAAGGTGTTTTCCGTTCCCACCATCCCGATTCCGGCCAGCCCTTTTTTGGGTTCCACCGCAATCACCATGTTTTCCTGCAGGGGTTCATCAAATCCTTTGGCGATGACGGGCCATTCATCTACATGCAGGCCGATGCCGTGCCCCAGGAAGTTTGCCCGGCGCTCTCCAAATCCCATGAAATTCTGCATAAATTCCGGCTCGATGTTGTCCATCACCGTCGCAAAGATCTCCGCCGGGATTGCGCCTGGTTTAAGCAACGCGGCGACCTCGTCCTGAATCTCCACACAGCGTCTGTGAATGCTGATGGCCGCGGGGGGGAGCTCGCCGTCGAACACATAGGTCATGGTTTTATCGGTATGGTAGCCATCTACGCCGCAGCCGATATCTACAAATACCAGGTCGCCAGACTCGAGCAGGCGGGTGCGGCTGCCAAGCAGTGGCACCGCCGGGCTCATGCCGTAATTCCCGCCGGGTCCGTCAAAATAGGTGGGATAGATGGAGCTCTCGCCGAAGCACAGGTGGCCGAGGAGTATTTCGGTATCGTACATACCGAAGCGTGCGATGCCGTGGTGCCCCTCTGCTACCATAACCGGATACAGCTCACTGGCGAACTGCGCTTCGCTGATCCCTGCATGCAGCAATTCTGGTACGCGCTGTTCCAGAATGCGCTGATGGATAATCCCAGCTTGTTCCATCCGCTCAAGTTCATATGCCGACTTGACTGCACGTACTGCTGAGATAGACAGGTCCGCCGGCGCCACCCTGGTGCTTTTAAAGTGCTTGTTGAAGCGCTCAAATGCCGACAGGGGCAGGCGTTCACCCTCCACGTGAAGGGTGGGCGGCAGGTGTTCGAAAGTAGCCGCCGCATCACGGAAGCTGCTCATCTGGCGGATGGCACCGAATTCCGATTCATCTAACGCGCGCTGGAGGCTGCGCCGCACCCAGTAGCTGGCTTCACCGTTGCGCGGGATAAGCAGGACCGCATCCTGCATGGTGCCGGTAAAGTAAAATTGGTTTACTTTGCTGAAAATTGCCAGCAGCTCCCATTCAGGGTGGTCTTGCTCCATGCGCTGGCGCAATGCCTGCATGCGCGCCTGCAGTTCACGTGCAGGAACGTTACCGGTCATATGTATACCTCCAGTGGTCTTCCATGGTCTCTGATACCGGTTCAGCGTGCGGTTGTGTTCTGCAACATCGCTCTTAGCCTCGAATTCGTGTTTGGCTATGGGCGTGCCGCGTTGGTTGCCGGAGTCTCATGCGGTTTCGTGTAGCACGCCAGCTAGCCTCTGGTTTTGACTTGCTCCATCAGTTTTGCATACGCCTGCGGATTTTCGTCCGGGCAGATAACTTCTACGGCCAAACCGTTCTCGCACGCTGCGCTCGTGCTGTCATCTTTTCTGCCGCATTTGCAGCTGATTCCGGCGAGCTTTGCCCCGGCGCTGCTGCTGCAGGTACCGGAGATCCCCTGGCGTTTAAACATAATCCCTATGGAAAGGCCAGCAAAGGCGAGAACGAAGACCGCCAGCGCCGGAATAAATAGTTTAAGCATAATGGCATCCTTTGTTGTTTATTCCCCTGTTGTCGGTGTTTAAGGGGATAGTTAAAAGCAGACCTATAACAGACTTATACCGTACGGTATCATTTTTCCCGCGGAGAGGAAAAGTTTTTTTCAAATGCCGGACTGCTTAAGGCGACAAAGCCGTCCTCTTCTTTGACCAGCATGTACACTGAGAGGTCGTGCGTGGTCGCGAAATCCATGGCTCGCTGTGGCCCCATCACCATAAAGGCGGTGGCATAGGCATCCGCCAACATACATGAGGTGTGCAGAACCGAGATTGCGGCCAGATTGTGGGTGATGGGGTGACCGGTTTTCGGGTCGATGGAGTGGGAGTAGCGCTTCCCGGCGTGTTCAAAATAGTTGCGGTAATCGCCGGAAGTCGCCATGGCTATGGAGGTAGATGAGTGGATAATCCGTTGCACCCTGTGCTCTTTTGTGCGCGGACGTTCTATCCCAATGTTCCACGGATTTCCCGCACTCTTTTCCCCTCCGGTACGGATTTCTCCGCCAATCTCCACCAGATGATTCGGGTAGCCGTGTTGTGTAAGCAATGCGGCGATTTCATCTACCGCGTAGCCTTTGGCTATTCCGGAGAGGTCAATATACAAAGAATCTGTATGTTTGCGTACCTGCAGCAGGGCAGGGTCAAGTTCCAGGTGCTGATATCCTGTTTGGGCCAGGATATCTTTGATTTTTGTTTCATCCGGGAGTGCATACAATTTTACTTCAGGGCCAAACCCCCATAGATTGACCAGATTGCCGATAGTAATGTCAAAGGCGCCCTGAGTAGCGGCGCTGATCTCTTGCGCGGCGGCAATTACATGTGCAGTCTCGGCTGAAATTTTGATCGGGGTATCTGCCGGGGCCTTGTTGATGCGGCTGATCTCAGAATCAGCGATATAAGTGCTCATGTGCTGGTTGATTTCCTGCAGGCGTGTTTCTATAGCCTGGTGTAACCTGTCTGGCTTAATTTTAGAATCATCCTCGCGTATAAACGTGATGTTGTACGTGGTTCCCATGGTTCTCCCTGCCAGGGTGACAGACTCCGTGTCTGGAGCAGCTTGGTGCTGAAACAGTTGTGGCAGGGTGATGCTTAAGGCAAAAAGGAGGATAAGGGCTGACAGTAGGCGTTTCATGGATGCTCCTTGCGGGCACGATGAATAAGAACTTGTTGGAAGGGGAAGACAAAAATGGCCACGTCAAATCGACGTGGCCATGTTAACACAAATCAGTGCTGCGTTTGCAGCGCCAATTTACATGTCCAGCAGCCCCAGGGCCGCGCGCGCGCGGGTGAGTTTTTCCTGTTTTTCCATATCGAGCAGGTTTTGAAACAGCTCGCGGACTTCGGGACTCGAAGAGCGGCTGATTACGGTATTATATGAAGCATACAGACACTTATCGATTTGAGCGGCGATTTCAAAAACCTTATCCGGGGTCAGATCGTCCGTGTAGGAGATATCTTTTACCGGCTTGAATGTTGAACATTCAGTAGAGAATTGGAACCAGGCTTCCATCGCCTGTAGTTTTATATTGGCTTCCTGTTCTTTCAGCACCTGCTCCAGGTGTTCCTCGTGGTGCGCCATGTAATCGAGCAGCATTTTCATGCGGGGTGATTCGGTACTGTCGGAGAGCTGTTTAAAATAATCGCTGGCGAAACGGTGGAATTTGCGCACATGTTCCACTATCTCTTTGGCTTGGCCGAATGATCTCATGGATTCCTCCTTATCAGTCAGTGCAGAACAACTGCAGGAGCTTAGCCGCAACATTGTGCTGCGGCTGTGCTCCTGCATCAATGGAGCTCAATCAATCAATAAACGGACTAGCCACCGAAGTCGTCGAACATGATGTTTTCACGTTCCACACCCTGCTCCAGGAGCATGTTGGTAACGGCGTTAGCCATCATAGGGGGACCACACATGTAGTATTCGCAATCTTCGGGTGCATCATGATCTTTAATGTACATATCATACAGAACAGAATGAATGAAGCCAGTTGGCCCGTCCCAATTGTCTTCCGGCAACGGATCAGACAGGGCCACGTACCACTTGAAGTTGGGAAACTTGTCCTGCAGCTCATTGAGTTCGTCCACATAAAACATCTCTTTGAGACTACGTGCACCGTACCAGTAGGTAATCTTGCGCTTCGTGTTCAGGCGCAGGAGTTGGTCCCAGATATGGGAACGCATTGGCGCCATCCCGGCACCACCACCGATGAATACCATCTCATTGTCAGTGTCGCGGGCAAAGAACTCGCCGTAGGGACCGGAGATGGTAACCTTGTCACCGGGCTTGAGGTTGTAGATGAACGATGACATCTGCCCCGGAGGTGCATCGGGCGCATTTGGTGGCGGTGGACATACCCGCACGTTGAGCATGATCATCCCTTTTTCATCGGGATAGTTGGCCATGGAGTATGCGCGCATGATCGGCTCTTTAACCACGGACTTGAAACGCCATAGGTTAAACTCATCCCAGTCTCCCTTGTACTCGTCTTCAATGTCGAATTCAGAGTAGGAGAGCTCATGCGGTGGTGCTTCGATCTGGATATAGCCACCTGCGCGGAAATCGCAGTTCTCCCCTTCAGGTAGGTCGACTACGAGTTCCTTAATAAAGGTCGCTACTCCTTTATTGTGGCGCACTGTACATTCCCATTTTTTAACGTTGAATATCTCCGGCGCGATCCCCAGTTTCATGTCCTGCTTTACCCCGACCTGACAGGCCAGGCGCAGACCCTCACGGGCCTCGCGTTTGGAAATAAGCCCGGTTTCGGTGGGAAGGATTTCCCCCCCCCCTTCATATACATGGATATGGCACTGGGCGCAGGTGCCGCCGCCGCCGCAAGCTGAAGGGATGAAGATTCCGTGTTCTGCCAGAGCATTGAGCAGTTTCCCCCCCGGTCTGGATATGAGAGTCAGGTCCGGGTTGTCGTTAATTTCAAATTTGATCTCACCACTTGGAACCAATTGCTTGCGGGCTGCCAGGATGAGGGCAACCAGAACAAGTATGATCCCGGTAAACATGATGGATCCAACTATTATCAAGTCCATAGTATCAATCCTTTATTCAGATTATAGCTGCATTAAAACTGCAGGCCGGAAAATGCCTGAAATGACATTGCCATCAGACCTACGACTATGAAGGTAGCTCCTACCCCGCGCAGTGCCTTTGGCATGTCGCTGTATACCAGTTTTTCCCGGATGCCGGCCAGCAGCGCAAGTGCAATACCGAACCCGACCCCGACCCCGATACCGTATACGGTACTTTCGCCGAAGTTATAGTCGCGCTCTACCATGAACAGGGACGCACCCAGAATGGCACAGTTAACGGTGATCAGGGGGAGGAAAATCCCCAAAGCGTTGTACAGCGCAGGGAAGTACTTATCCAGAAACATCTCGAGAATCTGGACGATGGCCGCGATAACCCCGATGTAGGTTATGAGCCCCAGAAAACTCAGATCCAGCTCTGGATACCCGGCCCACGCCAGCGCCCCCTCTTTGAGCAGGACGTTGTAGAGGATGTTGTTTACCGGGACGGTGATAAACTCAACGGCGACAACAGCTATACCAAGCATAATTGCGGTATCAACCTTTTTCGATACCGCAATAAAGGTACACATCCCCAGGAAAAAAGTCAGGGCGATGTTGTCGACAAAGACAGAATCGAAAAATATAGTGAAGTAATGTGCCATGACATTTTATCCTATTCTTGGAGTTCAGGCTTCCAGGTTCGCAGGGCCCAGATGATGAAGCCAATCAAAAAGAAGGCACTCGGGGCGAGCAGCATCAAACCGTTGGTTACATACCATCCGTCGTTGTTGACCGGGTTGAGAATGGTGAGGCCAAAGAATGAGCCTGAACCGAACAGCTCGCGGATGAAGGCGACAATAAGGAGGATCAGGGAATACCCCAGACCGTTGCCGATACCGTCGAGGAAGCTCTCATATACCGGATTTTTCATGGCGTAGGCTTCGGCGCGTCCCATAACGATGCAGTTGGTGATGATCAGACCGACATACACGGACAGCTGTTTGCTCATCTCATAGGCATAGGCCTTGAGCATCTGATCGACAATGATAACCAGGGTGGCGATAATGGTCATCTGCACGATGATACGCACGCTGTTGGGAATGTGATTGCGAATAGCACTGACGGCGGCGTTGGAACATGCAATTACCAGGATAACCGCGATGGACATGGTCAGTGCTGTGGACATTTTGTTGGTGACCGCCAGAGCCGAGCAGATGCCGAGGATCTGCAGCGCTATAGGATTGTTGTTAAACAACGGATCCAGCAGGGCGTCTTTTGCGTTAGCCATAATAGTTACTCCTTGCTCTTGCTGTAATTAGCCAGAAACTTGCCATAGCCATTGTCGCTGAACCAGTACTGCACCATGTCCTGAACCTTGTCTCCGGTAACTGTTGCCCCGGCAAGTCCATCGATGGTGTACGGTGCATCAGCGGCATTCGGGTCGAACCTGCCGTTTTTGACCACTTTGATAGCGAGGTTGCCTGAATTGCTGTAGAGCTTCTTGCCCACCCACTGATTCTGGAATCTGGGCCGCTCAATCTCCGCACCAAGACCTGGGGTCTCAGAATGCTGGTAGAATTTCAGGCCATTGATGGTAGTGCCGTCATTGGCCACTCCGAGGTAGGCATACATGACGCCCCACATCCCTGGCCCGTAGATGGGGAGCACAACCTGCCCCTTGCTCTTGTCCACAAATATGCGCACAAATTTGGGCCGTTGCTTGAGGTTGGCGATGTCGTATGCTGG
Source organism: uncultured Desulfuromonas sp. (assembly GCA_964444945.1). GTDB lineage: Bacteria > Desulfobacterota > Desulfuromonadia > Desulfuromonadales > Desulfuromonadaceae > JAIVHC01. The sequence goes on along the minus strand of CAYUJC010000031.1, from coordinate 15,167 downwards.
CGGGATCGCAACCACCATATCGGGGTTATCCATGGCAGCTTTGGGGTTGAATTCTTCTGCGTTGATATCGGTGGCGATTTCGCCGGTATCAACGTTTAATATCTTCATTTCGAAGTTGGCAAACAGCTCATCTGCTGAAGCGCCTGCGGCGAGCTCCTCATCATATCCACCTGCGGCCAGAACCGTCGAGCGGGTTTCGAGTAACTGGTTATATGCTTCCCGGTCGATGCGTACCAAGGCCGCCAGACAAACCAGCACCGAGCACACAATGCACAGCAGAAATACAACCAGGAATGTTTTTAGAATTGAGTCATTAGACATGGCGCAACATCCTTTTCTTGATATGTGCGTTCACGACAAGGCGGTCGATCAGGGGTGCGGCGACGTTGCCGAACAGGATAATCATCCCAACGCATTCGGGCATCATGGGGTTAAATACACGCACCAATACGACCAAAGAGCCGATGAGCAGACCATAGAGCCACTGCCCTTTGATGGTCATAGCCGCCGAGGAGTGATCTGTAGCCAGAAACACCGTGCCGAAGGCAAGGCCACCGAGCACTAAATGCCAGGCCGGATTCATCGCCCCTGAGTCAAACAGGCACAGGAATGAGGAGATAGCCACAACGCCGACAAGAATTGATGTAATAATGCGCCAGCTGGCGACACCGGTAACCAGAAGAATAATAGCGCCGAGCACGCAGGCCAGAGCTGAAGTCTCACCCATGCTGCCGGGAATGGTGCCGAGAAAAGCAGCTTTCCAGGTAATGCCGGCGCTGCTCAGGCTTGAAACTCCATCCGCCATGGCCATTCCCAGGGGGGTTGCGCCTGTATAACCGTCAACCGCAGTCCAGACGGCGTCGCCCGACATGGAGCCGGGGTATGCCATGGCGAGGAACACCCAGGCCACCAGAGCAGGGTTGAGGAAGTTCATCCCGATACCGCCGTAAATTTCACGCCCGATAACCACACCAAAAGAGGTGGCCAGGATTACCTGCCACAGGGGGATGGTAGGGGGCATGAGGAGCGTGATCAGGGTAGCTGTAACCAGAAAGCCCGCGTCGATGGGACGCTTGCGCATGGAGGCGAAGAGTGCAACCCAGATTCCCTGGGTGATAAGTACAACAAGCAGAACCGGCAAGAACAGCCAGGCCCCTTTGAGCATATTGGCCCAGATAGAGGTGTGATTGCTCAACCCGCTCAATGCAGCTGCACCTTCCATCTGCGCCAGGGTGAGGTTGGCCTGATAGCCACTGTTCCACATAGCCATGAGAATGCAGGGGAGCAACGCCAGCATCAGGATGCTCATCACCCGTTTGTGGTTGATGCTGTCACGTACATGCACCGTGCCGCTGGTGACCGTGGCCGGGGAATACAGGGTCGTGTCTATAGCATCATAGACGGCGGAATACTTTTCCCATTTTCCGCCATTTTCAAAGTGAGGTTTCATATTATCGAGTAATTTCACGGCCTTATCCCTCTTTCTCAATGATGGTTAGTGCCTCACGCAATACCGAGCCAAAGTCGTTCTTGCCCGGACATGCATATGTGCACAACGCCAGATCTTCCTCGGCCAGTTCAAGACAGCCAAGCTTCTGGGCCTCATCGGTATCGCCAGCGCACAGAGCGCGCAATAGATAGTTGGGCAGGATATCGAGAGGCATCACTTTTTCAAACGAGCCGATAGCCAACATATTGCCCGGACGCCCGTAGGTGCTGGTATTCATGTCGGCAGTGGGCCCACCGGTAAAGGCGTTTGTGAAGACACGCTTGATGGAAAAGCGATCTTCACCAGGGGTGAGTGAGGCAAACAGCTCACGCTCACGTTTTTCTGGCAGCACGGTTATCTGCAGGTGGTGACGTCCGAGGAACGCCAGCGCGCCTGCGGCAGTAGTGCCGCTGAAGACCGAACCGGAGACAATGCGTTGTTCTCCACCTTTGATCTGACCGGCGCAAAGCTCATTGAGGTTGGCACCGATACGGGTGCGCAGCAGGCGAGGCTCTTTTACCCCCGGGCCGCCAAGGGCGATGATGCGCTCCACCGGAATTTTACCGCTGGTGAAGAATTTGCCGTAGGCAATGACATCTTGATAGTTGATGTGCCACACCGAGGTGTTGATGTCTACCGGATCGAGGAAGTGGATGTGGGTGCCGGGTAATCCGGCAGGGTGTGGGCCGTCAAACTCCGCGTAAGTCACCTTTTGTACTTGGGGCAGGATGACATTGGGCTTCTGGCATACATAAATTGCCCCTTCGGTCAGGCGGGTAAGCACCTTGAGGCCGTTGGCAAAGGCCTGTTCTTCATCCTTTATCAGCCACTCGGCCTTAGCCGCCAGCGGGTTTGTGTCCATGGCGGTGACAAAGATAGATTTGGGTTCACTGTCAATTGCGGGTGCTTTATTGTATGGCCGGGTGCGCAGCGCCGTCCACATGCCGGAGTCGATAAGGTTGGTGACAACCTTGTCGCGCCCGATGGATTCGAGATCCTTTTCCGTGAAGGAGGCGAAAGTCTCCTCCTCTTTGCCGCTCAGCTCGATAACTACTGACTCCAGGACGCGGCGTGCTCCACGGTTGATCGCGACAACCTTGCCGGCGCCGGGAGCTGTATATTTAACTCCTTCGTTCTTTTTGTCGGTGAACAGCAGTTGGCCAAGCTTTACCTTGTCCCCCACCTTAACCTCCATGCTCGGCTTCATGCCGGCATAGTCCGGGCCAAGAAGGGCCACCGACTTGACTGCGGGAGCATCGGAAATTTTCTGTTCTGGAACGCCGCTTATCGGCAGATCCAGCCCCTTGTTAATTTTAATCATCTCAATGCACTTTCCTTGTAAGGGTTGTGAATCAATCCGTGTTCAACTTTTCGCATCGGCGCTGTCGTTTGATTGCCGCTGCCTGGAAGAAGAGACGTAGTTGATTGTGGCGCTATTGCATGTTTTCGGGCCTGCCCGGACCATTGTAATCCATTCCATAGTGTAACCTCCCCAGATTTGAATTAAAATAACAAGGCCGGCCCGATAACACTTAAAGCCAAGCGTTGTCGGGCGCGGCATTGCATGAGCCTGATAAGCTGAACCAGGATCCCTTGGATATGCGCATACTTGGGTATCTGCACGGGCATTGCATGCGCAAGACGGCGCGACTGTAAGTAATACGATGTTCCAACCCTTTGTGTCAATAGTTCCCGCCCATTTATTGCGTCGTCGACGGGACGGAGCCGGAGCTTCGGGGGCTGTTGGCATGTTGATTTATAAAGCTGCGAATAGCGAAAAGATCATTGGCGTTCAGAGACAGAAACTGCAGTCCGACTCCAGTGGGGAAGTCGGGTTTTCGCGGGTTGTCGCGGGTGTTGACCCACGTGACAATGCTTTCGCAGAAGATGGGGGTGTCGCTTTGGGGGATCTCCAGCCTGACTATGATTCTGGAGTTGAGACTGGCCTTGGATTCGGTAGCGATGAATATCCCGCCGCTGCTGAGATTGTAGGCACTGGCCGGGCGCAGTGTGTTGCGCTCTGGGCCGAATTCGACGCGCAGGCAGGTCTGGAGCCGGTCGAAGGCGCGATGGGGCAGCCCCAGGATGCGCCGTGCGGAGGCCAGAAAAAGACGGGTGTTCAAAGGGGTGAACAGGATGTCATCTGGTTTGTCTATTTCGCACCGGTGGCGGTGTGCTTTGTTTTCCCCATCCACGATGGCAATGGTCGGGATTTCTCCAATTTCAGGATCGTCCGTGGTGAGGCGACAGCAGCAGCCGGTTGAGCCGTCGGCAGCCGCATCGTATGGGGTGATGAAGATGACATCGGGTTTGTGCTCCCGTGCCAGAGTCAGCAGCGTAGGGATGTCCGCCGCGACCAGCAGGTCAAACCCCTCCAGCGCGGCAAAGGTGTTGTCGAGATGAAGCAGTTCCTGCACGGTCGCAGAAATCAAGATTGAGTATTCAGCCATGCCAACTCCTCGCCAGCAATCTCCACGCCAGAGATTTCTGCATTATGTCTTTTCCCCTCCTCCTTCATCACCTCTGTATTTTCCTCTTCACATCTATCTTTTCTATGTGAAGCTTGCATCTACAGTAAGTGCAGGGGCCGGCAACTTCCGTTTCGAAAAGGTCGATGCAGGAGGTGTTTCAATGGTGAAAACTTTCTTCTTCAGTTGCCATGCAAGGTTAATGCATGAGTTCGGTTATGTCATCAAGAATGTGGCCCGATTCAACCACATACGGATCTTCTAGCAGGCGTTTATACCACTTAGTATCATCCTCGCCGGAGTCATCGACATCCATGCCGAGGTGCCCCGGAGCATCGTCCTTGTCCTGCATCGCCTCACGCTCTTCAAGGATAGCGCTCAGCAGCAGATTTTGTTTTGTGTTGGCAATGCGTTCGCGGGTTTTGGCCTCCAGTTCGATGATCTTCTGAAATTCGCTGCTCGTCTGAACTCTTTCGGCGCTGCGCTGGCGCAACTCTTCGAGCGGCAACATATCAACGACGGGATGGTACAAGGTGCTGGGGATGGTGTCCCAGGGGAGCGAGTAGTCCATGTGCCGTTCCCCACTTTCAATAGCGGCGAAGCGGTCTGGCAGAACGATGTCGGGCTCGATACCCCGATATTGGGTGGAAGCGCCGCTGACGCGGTAAAATTTCTGTACCGTTATCTTAAGGGCCCCCAGGGGTTTGTATTTGTCCATATTGCGCATGGGCAGATTGGTATCGATGTTGATCATTGCCTGCACCGTCCCCTTCCCGTGCGTATGTTCGCTGCCTACTATCACCGCGCGGAGATAGTCCTGCAGAGCTCCGGCAAGAATTTCCGATGCCGAGGCGCTGAATTTGTTTACCAGCACCACAATCGGGCCGGTGTACGCTATGCGCGGGTCAGTATCTTCCATAACCCGGATATCCCGATTGCTGTCCTGCACCTGAGCCACCGGCCCCTTCCCGATAAACAAACCCGTGGTATCCACCGCGTCTCCGAGGGAGCCGCCACCGTTGTTGCGCAGGTCGATAATCAGGCCGGAGATTCCGTCGCGGAGCATTTTTTCCAGTTCCGCGCGGGTATCGTCGGTTACATTGCGCCCTTTCCCGTCCTTCTGGTGAAAATCACGGTAGAAGCTGGGTATTTTCAGATACCCGTAGCGAGTGTTATCGGGGCCATCTACCACCGCGGATTTGACGAACGCATCTTTGATTTGCACTACATCGCGCTTGATGGCGAGGATATGCCGGCTTCCGTCCGGTTTTCTTATATGCAATTTCACTGTGGTGCCCTTGGGTCCGCGGATAAGGCTGACAGCATCGCGAATTCTGGTATCGGTGATGTCGACGGGTTCGCCATTCTCCCCTTCGCTGACACTCAGGATTATATCTTCACTGGCAAGGCCTCCCTGCTGCTGGGCTGCGCCCCCGGGGATCAGGTTCACTACCTTGATGTAACCACCATCCTCACGCAGTACTGCACCTATTCCCTCCAGGGATCCACGCATGTGGATATCAAAATCTTCCTTGGCTTCAGGGGGCATATACGCGCTGTGGGGGTCATAGGCGTTGGCGATTGCGTTGAGGTAGCGGTCAAAAAAGTCGTTCTCCGAAACCTTCTCCATCCGCGCAAACAGATGCTGGTAGCGTTCAGCCACTTTGGTGCGGGCCTGAGCCTTCAGTTCGGCGTCCGGAGTGTCTGGGGTAATGGTGGCGTCGGAAGCCACCCCCTCGGGGTTTTTGGCCAGCTGCGCCTGTTCATCTTTGAGATCCAGGTAGACGATAGCCGTTTGATATTTAAGGGTTTTTCTCCAGCGCTCGCGCAATTCCTCCTGGTTGTTACAGAAGTCAAGTTTATCCCTGTCGGTCTCCAGGGTTTCGTCGCGTTCGTAGTCGAAGGGTTTCTGCAGCAGCTCCTGCACCATTGCGGCCAGGGCTGGAATGCGCTTCTCCATGATTCTGGCACTGTACAGGGGCAGGTGGATGTTGCCCCGCCGGATTTCGTTGTCAATGTAGGTTTTATACGCCCCTAGCATCTGCACATCCTCCCGCAACAGAAAGCGCTTCTGGCTGTCCAGCTGTTTTATATACAGGTCAAACGCTGCCCGGGACAGGTTGTCATCCAGGGGTGGATGATTATAGTGCTGCTGGGTCAGATGCTGGGTGACAATGAAGCCAAGGAGTTTGGCGCGTTGTGGATCCAGGGGCTTGTCCTGATAGGTCGCCGCTTGGGCACTGGCCAGAAAGACCAGCAGGCTTACCATTAACAGCAGGTTACGAAATAAACGCGGTGCTTTGAGCGGAAGTTTCATTATGATGTCATTCCCGATGATGTGCATGAGGGTTGAGTTGAACTTGTGATGGCTAGATGTTTGTAGCTGTTGTTTATACCACATCTTGATCAGCATGCGGAATGGAGAGCAGTGGATTTTTTCAGGATGGAGGGAATAACCGGCAAGGAAGCTGTCACCTCGTCATCTGAAAGAGATAAAAAATTCAACATGCGTCATCCTGATTATTTGTAGAAAAAAACTCCCTGACCGCCTCCTGGATTTCAGCCTGGGGTGCGATAATGCGCGCGGCTGCGGGGAGGGAGTTGAGGAAGATGCGGCCATACCCTTTAGCGCTGACGCGATTGTCCAGAATTATCACCACTCCCCGGTCGTCGCGGTGGCGAATCAGGCGGCCGAACCCCTGTTTAAGCTTGATAGCCGCCTGAGGCACGGTAAAGTTCATGAATGGATCGATGCCGGCGCGTTCCAGGGCCTCAGTGCGTGCCACCTGGATGGGTTCGGTGGGAACCCGAAAGGGGAGACGGGTGATTATTACCAGTTCAAGATCTTTGCCCGGAACGTCAACCCCTTCCCAGAACGAATCGGTGCCGAACAGAACCTGGTTTTTATTAGTTATATAGCGTTGCAGCAGTTGGTGTCTGGAGGTCTGCCCCTGGCATAAAGAGGTTATACCCCGCGCAAACAGGACAGGTTCAAGGGCTTGATACAGTTGTTGGAGCAGGCTGTAGGCGGTAAACAGGACAAAAGTGTTCCCCTGTGCCGTCACTATGTTGTGTTCAATTACCGGCGCGATTGCGTCCGCGTAGGCGGCGCTGCTCGGAGCTGGCAGATCTGAAGGAACCGCAATGAGCGCCTGGTGGGCGAAATCAAACGGGGAATCGAGCTGCAGTTCCATGCGGCGCTGCGGGGCACACAGGGCGACACCGCTGCGCTGGTGAAAGTACTTGAAGTTGCGGTTGACGCTCAGGGTGGCGCTGGTCATCACTACCGATTTAAAGCGCTCATACAGGTGCTTGTGCAGGATAGGAGCGGCTTCAATTGGGGCGGCATTGAGCCACATGATATCTTCGCGGCGGCGCCCCTCTCCCTTGCGCAGATCTATCCAGGTGCAGAGCTCTTCATGTACGGATAGGAAGGTATCCAGCTCGTTCGCCATAGTTGCGAGGCGGTTGTTCAGTCCAGCAAGATCTGTTGAGGCCGTTGCGAGTTTTTCGCTTACTTCGTCGGGCAGATTTTCGGCCACTTTGAAGATACGGGTGATAAGGGTGTTTATCTGGCGCGCATTGTGGCCAAGCTGTGGCAGCGCGTGGGTGAACCGCAGCCACAAGGGGTCCTGCGCGTTGGCTGCGGTTACGCGCCAAGGCATGAGGCGTTCGGGGGCAGCTGCACTTTCTGTGGTAACGGCAGCGGTGAGCCCTTCGAATACCTCGGCGTTTTGCTGCATCAGTTGACGGCACAGCGAGCCGGCTTCCTCCAGCAGGGAGTGGAGCTGGGCATAGAGAAGGTCCTCTTCCGCCGAGAGCTCCCGCGCCAGAATGGCGGCCCAGCGCGCCAGGTGGCCGCGCTGGGCTTTCCGCGGATGGATAAGCCGTTTCAGGACACCGCCCAAACTGAAACGACTGAGCCTGATGGCAAAACTGTTGGTAGCGGCATCCTCAAGATGGTGGGCTTCGTCAAATATTATGCGCGCATACACCGGCAGTACCGCGGCGCTGCTGTAGTTGGCGGTTTCAGCGCGTACCGCCAGATCCGCCAGCAGCAAGGCATGGTTGGACACCAGCAGATCCGCCTTCGCGGCCTCACGCCGGGCGCGGTGAAAAAAGCAGCTATTATAATGGGGGCAGCGGGTACGTGGGCATTGGTCCATCTCGCAGCAGACCTCATTCCATACTCCCCCCACGGGGGTAAAGGTCAGCTCGTCCCTGCTGCCGTGGCGGCTGTTTTTTCCCCACTCCTGCAGCTCTCTGAGCTGCATAGAGGCGTTGAGGCTGAACAGGTCAGTTTCCTGCATGGCCTGCTGCAGGCGACGCAGACACAGATAATTAGCTCGCCCTTTGACCAGGACGGCGTTGAAGTTCTCAGGGATGATACGGCGTAGCAGGGGCAGATCTTTGCGCATGAGCTGCTCCTGCAGGTTTATGGTGTTGGTGGAGATTATCACCGTTTCACCGCTGGCGATGGCCCACAACAAAGCCGGAATCAGATACGCCAGGCTTTTGCCGGTGCCGGTTCCGGCTTCGATGGTGGCTATGCGCTCACCATTAAAGGCCTCGGCCACGGTAAAGGCCATTTGCAACTGCTCCGGGCGCTCTTCATAATTGTCCATGCTTGTGGCCAGAGGGCCGCCCGGCCCCAGCAAAGATGCAATTCTGGCATAGTCGATCAGGGCGGGTTGCGTGCGGGGCTGAACTTCGCTGACCTTGTAAAAGCGGGTCGCCTCGTTATCAATGATGTGAAACGCAATTCCACCTTCTCCGAGGCGGCCGGCAATCTCCAGGTCAGCAGCAGACGGGGTAAGGTTGCCACTGGGGTGATTATGGATCACCAGATCCGCCTCGCGACAGGCGTTGAGAATGGCTGGAACCGCCCCCTCATTGCCGCGCGCGATGGTGTGGATTGAAGCGAGTTCGTCTCTATCGCCGAGGGAGGCAGCAAAGAACACCTCGTTTCCGTTGCTGGCGGCTATCTCCTCGCGTAGATGTTGCAGTATTTCCGGGGTGTAGAGGCTCATTTTGTCTGATATGTCCAGCCTATATGGAGAAGGCCTGTTTGAAGGATTGTATGTAATAAGATTAATTGGGCAGACCGTTTAAATAATGTCCCATTGAAGGACTCCGTTCGAGGTGTAAGGGCGCCCATGTGTTGATAACTGCGAATTTGGGTGCTTTTATACCACTTGAGCCCAGAGTTTTCCGGGCCCCCACGCGTCGGGCGTTTATTCAGTGCGCTGGCGGTTGCTTTTTCCCGTGGCGGGAAGGTATGATTCCCACTTTGCCGTGCCAGGGTGCCGAAATTTTCAGTACCCGGACTCAAACGTAAACAACAAACGCGAGCAGACGTACATAAACGAAAGGAACATTTTGTCATGTATACCGATGCAGTTGTAGAGCATTTTTCCAATCCGCGCAATGTCGGAACCATAGAGAACCCGAATGTTGTGGTTAAAGTGGGTGACCCGGGGTGCGGGGATGCTATCCTTATTTTTCTAAAAATTGAAGACAATGTGATAACCGAAATAAAGTACAAAGTCTACGGCTGCGCGGCAGCCATCGCCACCACCTCCATGGCGAGCATCATGGTTAAGGGAAAAACTCTCACAGAGGCGCTTGAAGTCACAGATGAAAAGGTGGCTGAAGCGTTAGGGGGGTTGCCCGAAGGGAAGATGCATTGTTCAAATCTATCCGCTACCGCCATTCGCGCGGCCGTGACCAGGTATATGCACCCCCCGGAAGAAAAGGCGCAAGCTGCCTCCTGATATCCGCTTTCCTCTGTCATTGCAGGTGCCGCGTCGGCGGAGCAACACGCGCAAGTGCAGGGTGGAGGGTCGGTCCCGGAATCGCATAACAGACCGTTTTTTACGCCGGGATTTTACGCGCAATTCTTTGGTAAGCTGCTGAAATGTAAGGAATCCATATGCGATAAATTGCATACTGTATACTGTGTTTTTCCCTTGACAAAGCAGTGCATTTGACCTAACTTGCACGACGCTGAAACCGCTGTAGACGCTTGCTCAGGCGGTATGAAATTTGAGTTAACCCCTGTATGGAGGTGCTGTTACATGCTAGAGAGTTATCTGCCGATACTTGTCCTCATAACTCTGGCGGTGCTGTTTGCGCTGGGTTCGGTGGCTTTTTCGTTTGTCTTCGGCCCGAAAAAACCTAGTGCCGTCAAGCTGGCCCCATATGAGTGTGGAATGCCCCTTATCGGAACTGCGCGTGAACAGTTTTCCATGAAGTTCTATATGGTGGCGATGCTGTTTATTATCTTTGATATTGAGTGCGCGTTTTTGTATCCCTGGGCGGTGGTGTTCAAGCGTCTGGGGGTGTTCGGCTTTATCGAGATGGGTGTCTTTGTCTTTGTTCTGCTGGTGGGTTATGCGTATGTCTGGAAAAAAGGAGCGCTGGAATGGGAGTAGATCTGCAGGGAGATGTCGCTTTGACAGCTCCGCAAACGGTTAAGCAGAATGTTCTGGGTGACAATATAATAACAGCCTCTCTGGACAAGATAGTTAACTGGTCGCGTTCTCGGTCGATGTGGCCCATGACCTTCGGGCTTGCGTGCTGTGCCATCGAAATGATGGCCGCAGGTGCGGCACGCTACGATCTTGACCGGTTCGGAGTTCTGTTTCGAGCCTCACCCCGTCAGGCAGATGTCATCATCATCGCCGGCACGGTAACCTATAAAATGCTCCCAGTTATCCGCACAGTGTACGAGCAGATGCCGGAACCCAAGTATGTTATTGCCATGGGGGCCTGTGCCTCCTCCGGCGGTGTATTTGATACCTACAGTGTAGTGCAGGGGATCGACACGGCACTGCCGGTAGATATATATGTGCCGGGATGCCCGCCCCGCCCGGAAGGTCTGCTCTATGCACTGATTCAGCTGCAGGAGAAGATCATGCGTGAAAAGAACAGTTTTGGCGCAGCTATTGGCGTTGGCGAGGTTGTTTCCGGCTAGGCGGCCACCCGTTTCATGGCTTTAGCCGTCCAGTTTGCAAGAATCAATACATATTCAACTATAGGGAAATTTGGTATGAGCCAGGCAGTTGTCGCAAAGCTTAAGCAGGAGTATCCCGCCGCAGTTGTCGATGTCGTAGAACACCGTGGCGAAACGACCGTAACGGTGAAGAAGGAAGATATCGTCACGGTATGTACATATCTGAAAAATGAGGCAGGGTACAATTTTCTCTGCGATCTGTGTGGAGTGGATTATCTCGGCGTCGAGCCCCGTTTTATGGTGGTGTATAACTTGTACAATATCGCCACCAAGGAGCGTCTGCGCCTTAAAGCTGCGGTTACAGAGCAGAACTGCTGTATCGACACCGTCACCGGAGTCTGGTCTACAGCCAACTGGCATGAGCGCGAGTGCTGGGATATGTTTGGAATCAGGTTTAACCACCATCCCGATCTGCGCCGGATTCTGATGCCCGCCGATTGGGTGGGTTACCCGCTGCGCAAAGATTATCCGCTGCAGGGCCCTGACCGCCAGCCTTATCAGGGCCGGCTTTCCTGAGTACAAGCAAACCAACGACTGAAGACGAGGCTTCCTTATGGCGATTAAAGAGACAATGACAATAAATATGGGTCCGCAGCATCCCTCAACCCATGGGGTGCTGCAGCTGATCCTTGAGCTCGACGGTGAGACGGTGGTAAAGGCCGTTCCCCATGTCGGTTTTCTCCACCGCGGGGTGGAGAAATTGGCGGAGTACCGTAGCTATCACAAGGCCTTACCTTTGACAGACCGCCTCGATTACCTTGCCCCCATGAGTAATAACCTGGGATATGTGCTGGCGGTAGAAAAGCTGTTGGGCATTACCGATGCGCTACCGCAGCGTGCCAAGGTGATCCGGGTTATGCTGGCGGAGATCACCAGGATTAAAAGTCATCTGGTGTGGCTTGCTACCCATGCGCTGGATATCGGAGCAATGACAGTTTTTCTCTACTGCTTCCGTGAGCGTGAAATGATCATGGATCTGTATGAAAAGGTTTCCGGTGCCCGCATGACCTCCAATTACTTCCGTGTGGGGGGGTTGTCTCTTGATCTGCCCGCGGGATTCGAACAGGATGTTAAAGCATTTATCGATGCCATGCCCGGCCACATTGATACCTACGAAGGGCTGCTGACCGGCAACGCCATCTGGCAGAGGCGCACCAAGGGGATCGGGCACATATCCGCCGCCGCCGCCATTGATATCGGACTCACCGGCCCGGCGCTGCGTTGCAGCGGAGTCGACTGGGATCTGCGCCGCGATAATCCCTACTCTGGCTACGAAGAATATGACTTCAAGGTGATTACCCGCGAAGGGGGTGACACCTTCGATCGCTACACCGCCCGCCTGGATGAAATGCGTGAATCCTGCAAAATCATTCAGCAGTGTTTGGATCGGCTTGAAGCAGGTCCGGTTCTGGCGGATGTCCCCTGGGTGTGTCTGCCGCCAAAAAAAGATGTCCTCACCTCTATCGAAGCGCTGATTCACCAGTTCAAGATTGTCACCGAAGGATTCAAGCCAGAGCCCGGCGAAATATATCAGGGGATCGAAGCGCCCAAGGGTGAGCTGGGCTACTATCTGATTTCAGATGGGAGCGCCAATCCTTACCGGATGAAGATTCGCCCACCATCATTTGTAAACCTGCAGGCATTGCCCCAGATGATAGAGGGGGCGCTCCTCGCTGACGTAATTGCCACTATCGGCACCCTGGACATTGTTCTCGGAGAGATTGACCGCTGATTCTGGCCTGTGCCCAGCAGCTTAGGTTGGTGATATTAAATGTTCTGTCCTTCCACGGACAGCAAAGCAACGAATGAAAGAGGAAAATCATGCCGGAAATGCTTAGCCTCTCGAATGACCCGATTCTGTTCATAGCGGTGATGCTCGCCAAAGTTCTGACAGTGTTCATCGTGGTTATTCTAATTGTAGCCTACGCCACGTATGCCGAGCGCAAGATTATCGGGCATATGCAGACGCGCCTTGGCCCAACCATGACCGGGCCGCTCGGGCTGCTGCAGCCAATTGCCGATGGCCTGAAGCTGTTTTTCAAGGAAGATATCATTCCGTCTCAGGCCAGTAAGGTGGCATTTGTGCTGGCGCCGATGATGATCCTGGTGCCGGCGTTTATCACCGTAGCGGTTATCCCCTTCGGTAGAGATATCGTTGTTGGTGGCTATACGGTGCCGCTGCAGATCGCAGATCTGAATGTGGGGGCGCTCTATATTGTCGCCATGGCCGGCCTGGGTGTTTACGGCATCATACTCGCCGGCTGGGCCTCCAACAACAAGTACTCACTTATCGGTGGAGTGCGTGCTGCTGCACAGGTTATCTCCTATGAACTGGCTGCGGGGCTGTCTATCGTTGCGGTGTTCATGCTGGCAGAAACCTTGAGTCTGCGGGGCATTGTTGCAGCACAGTCTGGCTCGATCCTTAACTGGTATGTGTTTTCGCAACCGCTTGCCTTCTGTCTGTTCTTTATCACTTCTATTGCCGAGATAAACCGTACTCCGTTTGACTTGCCCGAGGCGGAAACCGAGCTTGTCTCCGGATTCTGTACGGAATACTCCTCCATGAAATATGCGCTGTTCTTCATGGCTGAATATGCCAACATGGTGGTGATCGCAGCGTTGATCTCGACCTTGTTTCTCGGTGGACCCGCAGGGCCATTTCCCGGCGCAATCAATCTCCTCCTCAAGATATTCGCATTCATGTTTCTCTTCATCTGGATGCGGGCTACATTCCCCCGCGTCCGGTACGACCAGCTGATGTTTATGGGTTGGAAGGTGTTCCTGCCGCTGGCTCTTTTGAATATCGTAATTACCGGGGTTGTAGTCATATTATAGAGTTTTTCTCAGTCTAAAGGATCGACCCATGTTGAAAGAATTTATGCGGGGCTTGAGTATAACCGCCAGACATCTGCTACCAGGGCACAGCACTACCGTAGAATATCCGAAGGTTAAACTCGAACCGGCGGAGCGTTTTCGCGGGTTACACCGCCTGGTACCCGAACAGGATCATGAGAAATGTGTAGCTTGCTACCTGTGCGCCACTGCGTGTCCGGCTAAATGTATAACCATCGAAGCCGACGAAGATGAAAGTGGAAGAAAGTACCCCACGGTGTATCAGATAGATCTGTTGCGCTGCATATTCTGCGGCTACTGCGTTGAAGCTTGTCCGGTCGAGGCCATCGAGATGACAGGCGTGTACGAATTGGCGAATCTCAGGCGTGAGGATTTCACCTACACCAAAGAGCGTTTGCTTAAATAAACGAAATAGGAGCCACTTCAATGGAAATTCTGCAGCAGCTGTTTTTTTATGTTGTAGCATTAGTCGCCGTGATTTCGGGACTGCTGGTAGTGACCTGTCGAAATCCTGTCAACAGTGCCATATCGTTGGTCATGACATTTTTTTGTCTGGCCATATTCTACGTCACCCTGCATGCGCCATTTATGGCAGCTATTCAGATCATGGTGTACGCAGGCGCTATCATGGTCCTGATCGTATTTGTGATAATGCTGCTCAACCTTGGTGCTGCGGTGACAGTTCGTTATCGGCATGCGGTTGCCGGTGCCGTAGTGGCCAGTGGCTTGATGCTGTTTCAAATTCTGATCCTGTTGAAAAAGGGTTCAGTCAGCACAGTGCAAGGGCCAATCGACGCTGCACAAGTCGAAGCAGTCGGGCATACAGAGCTGATAGGTCAAGCGCTGTTCACCGAGTTTCTTCTGCCGTTTGAGATCGCATCGATTCTGTTGCTGGTGGCTATTGTCGGAGCGGTCGTACTGGCCAAACGGGAAGTATAGGGAAGTGAGGGGGCAAGCATGATAGTTTCTGTTTACCACTATATGGTTCTAAGCGCCATTTTGTTCAGTCTTGGCACCATAGGCGTATTGACGCGCCGCAATGCCATTGTCGTGTTTATGTGTATCGAGTTGATGCTTAATGCGGTCAACCTGACCTTCATTGCACTTTCGAGCTATCTGGGGAACATGGATGGACAGATTTTCGTGTTCTTTATCATGACGGTAGCAGCCGCCGAAGCCGCCGTTGGTCTGGCGCTGATGATTACATTCTATCGCAATAAAGAGTCCATAGATGTTGAAGATTTCAGCCTGCTGAAACACTGATACGCTCGGGATTGGTTGCTAAAGGGTCCGTCAAGAGGAGATATAGATGTACGACAATTTATGGCTCATACCGTTTTTC
>CAYUJC010000030.1:0-29253 GCA_964444945.1 uncultured Desulfuromonas sp. | reverse complement strand
ATTTCGTGGATTGTCAGATCAGTCAGTTCCATTTCTGCTCCATCTTTCTATTCATCATTGTGTGACATTATAGCTGGTACAATTCTGCATACCAAGGTGGCGGCAGCAAGATCATTGAGCATCACTCAATGACCTTGGGCACGGCGAAACAATCCTGCGCCTGCAGCGGGGCATTGCAAAGGGCCTGCTCAACCCCGAGGGAAGGCATAACTTCATCAGCCCTGAAGACATTTTCCAGCGGGACTGCATGGGCGGTGGGCTCAACGGTGGTGGTATCAAGCTCATTCAAATGTTCCACGCGCACCAGAATCGCATCGAGTTGAGCGGTAAGAAGATCTGCCTCGGCGGGGGAGAATTCCAAACGGGCCAGACGGGCTACTTGTTGAACCTCTTCGCGGGTAATTTTTTCCCTCATTTGTGTTCCACCTTTTTGCATTATGAATTAACGATACAGTTCATATTATGGCTTGTTTTTTACTCCAGCAAATCTATACGCGTTAAAACGCTATACTTATAAAATTTAGCCTTGGGCGGGGCATTATCCCGCCGTATTAATCATGGCGCAACCAGCACATGGTATAAAATGTCCTCCACGGCCGCATATCTCATAGCAGATATGGCCGCTATTACCGCAATAGCAGGAGCGAAAGAACAAAGCTCCAGTGGCAGGCTACAGCCCGCTAGGTGTATCACAAACCCTATGTTTTATTCAACGAAATGATAGGATTTACCCCACAAAACAACCCTTCAATCAGCGCCAGCGCCGCCGACATATCCATGCAGACATGCGCACTAATGATCTGTTTCGAACATGCTTTGATACTTGACAGCAATATACCCTGTTGCTAGTTTGAAGCTGATGTGCGCAGCGGCCCCCCTGACCCTCAGGGCATAAACCTTAATGCATGCTGACCACGCCTCTTCATCGACAGGCCAAGCCATTGAAAATTCTGGTATGTGACAATTTCTCCCCTGAAGCTCTTGAAATTCTTAAGAACACTGAGGGGGTAACACTGGACTACCGCCCAAGCATCGAGCGTGACGAGTTGCTTAAGGCTATCACCAATGCCCATGCCCTGCTGGTGCGCGGCGGCACCGTGGTGGACAGCGTGCTCCTCGAAGCCGCCACCTGTCTGCGCATAATCGCGCGGGCGGGGATTGGGGTGGAAAACATAGATATGCAGGCCGCCAACCAGCAAGGGGTAGTGGTCACCAACACCCCTTCAGGCAGCACCACCACCATGGCCGAACACACCATCGCGATGATGCTGGCGCTGGCACGCCGCATTCCCCAAGCCAGTCAGGCGGTTAAGGAGGGACGCTGGGACGCTACATCATTCAGCGGCTCCGATATTCACGGTAAAACTCTCGGCATCGTCGGTGGCGGCAAAATCGCCCGGCGCGTGATAGAATTTGCCCGTGGCCTGAGTATGGAAACGATCCTCTATGACCCGTATCTGTCCGCTGAGGTTATAAAAAACCTGGGGGCGCGCAAAGTCTCTCTGGATGAATTGCTCAGTAGCGTAGACTTCCTCTCTCTCCATGTGCCGTTGAACCTGGAAACAGAAGAGATGCTCAACACTGCGGCGTTCAAGCGCCTGAAGCGCGGCTGCTACCTGGTCAACTGCGCATCCGGGCGCCTGATCCATGAACCGGCGCTCCTTGAGGCCCTTAAAAACGGCACCGTTGCCGGAGCCGCCCTCGATTCATTCGCCGTGGAACCGCCGGATGTGCACAGCGAGCTCCTGCAGAATCAGCAAGTCATCTGCACTCCACACCTACGTGCCGCTACCGTCGAAGCTCAGGTAAACGTCACCAAACAGGCCGCCCTGCAGGTGATAAACTTTCTCAAGTGTGGTGCGGTGAATAACGCCCTCAATGTGCCTTCTGTCAATGCCGATCAGCTCAAGACCCTGTGGCCATATCTCAACCTGGCCGAGCGCCTCGGCTCGTTTTTAGCTCAGCTGCTGGACAAGCCCTTTAACAGTATCAGCATTGAATACGCCGGCAGCATCATCAACCACCCCACCGAACCCATGAGCATGGCGGCCCTGAAGGGGCTGCTGACACCTATCATCGGCACCCGGGTCAACTATGTGAATGCCAGACACATCGTGCAAAAGCGTGGTATTGAAGTCACGGAAACGCGGACCAACCTGACCAACGGGTACTCCAACTCCCTTACGCTGCAAATCAAGGGGGACGAAGGGATACAATCAGTCAGCGGGGCCCTTTTTCTCAACCGTGAATGCCGCATAATTCGCGTGGATGGCTATCAGATAGAGAACGTGCCTGAGGGCAATATCCTGGTGGTTAACAATCAGGATAAGCCCGGCGTACTCGCTCTGCTTGGAACACTGCTGGAACAGGCCGGAATCAACGTAGCCATGATGAATCTGTCTCGCAGGGAACACAGTGGGAAGTCGGTCTCCCTTTTAACCGTAGACCAAACCATCCCCGCGCACGTCATGGAAAAGCTCAACCAGGATGCGCGCATCATTTCGGCCCGCCAGGTAACCCTGCCACCCATGGCAGATGACCCTCACCCACTCAAGTACGGATCTTGTTAAATGAATATTGATAACCCAGGTAACGAAGCGATGATCCCCAAAGGGGTCAGGGATTTTCTGCCAATTAATGCAGTTAAGATCCACTATATTCAGGAGATGCTGCATAAAACGTTCAAGGCATGGGGCTACCAGACCATCATTCCCCCCTCCCTTGAATTCCTGAGCGTCTTCGAACGCGGCCTTGGCAGCGATCTGCACGGCTGCACCCAGCGCTTTGATGACCGCCACAGCGGAGAGCTCCTTGCCTTTCCTTCAGATATAACGCCGCAGATAGCGCGGATATTCGCCACCCGGATGCATGAAGCACCCCTGCCACAGCGCTTGAGTTATTCCGGGCAGGTGCTGCGCCATACAGAACAGCAGGCGGGGAAAAACCGGGAGCTCTTTCAATCCGGAGTAGAAATGATCGGCAGTGCGTCCCCTTCTGCCGATGCCGAAATGATAACCATGGCCCTTGAGTGCCTCGAACAACTCAACGCCCCGGATTACACCATAGATATCGGTCAGGCAGAATTCTACCGCGGGGTGTTGCAGGGGCTTGAGCTTCCACTGCGCCAAAACGCGGCTATCGAGCAATACCTGCTCCACAAGGACAGCTCAAGCCTGAAAGCAGCAATAGAAGACCTCGATATAACTTCCAGCCAGGCGGATGAACTGCTTACCCTGCCGCGCCTGTTTGGTGGACGCGATGTCCTGGACCGGGCGGCGACGGTGGTGCGCAATGAACGCTCGAAGCGCGCTCTGGAAAACCTGCACCAGGTAATCCGCATCCTTGAACTCTACCAGGTTGACGAGCACATCACGCTCGACCTGGGAGAGCTGCGTGGTCTCGACTACTATTCCGGAGTAACCTTTCAGGGCTTTCTCAGTGGTTTTGGTGAAGCGATATGTCTGGGAGGGCGCTACGATCAACTCACCGCCAGCTACGGACGGCCGGCACCGGCGACAGGGTTTGCGTTCAACCTGCTGAATCTGTTGTTTGCCATGCCCGACACCCTGGAGCAGGCAGCGCATCCCGGCGTTGACATCCTCATCAGTGCGGCAGAGCAGCACGACTACACGGCCTACAATCTGGCACGCCATCTGCGTAACTGCGGCCTCTCTGTATGTACCCACCTTGGCGTCGAACCGGCACTCCAACAGCTGCGCAAATTTCACTGCCGCACCCTGATCAGCATCGATATTGATGGAGAAAAAGCCAGAATTTTTTCCCCCAAAACCCAACAAACCCGACAATCGACAGTCACTGCTCTACTCAGCGACCCGGTTGATATGTAATATACCAAAGGAGATTAATAACATGGCAAACGTGGTAGTCGTTGGCGCTCAATGGGGCGACGAAGGCAAAGGCAAGGTAGTTGACATTTACACAGAGCGCGCTCAGGCCGTAGTACGTTACCAGGGGGGAAACAACGCCGGTCACACCCTGGTGGTAGGGGATGAAAAAACTGTCCTGCACCTCATCCCCTCCGGCATCCTGCACAAGGGCAAAAAGTGCATTATCGGCAACGGAGTTGTCCTCGATCCAAAGGTGTTTCTCCAGGAACTGGAAGGACTCAAGGCCAAAGGCTATCTGCAGGACGAGTCCCAGCTGGTTATTGACCGCAACGTCCATATCATCATGCCCTATCACAAAGAGATCGATATCGCGCGCGAAAACAAACCCGGTGAGCGCCGCATCGGGACCACGGGCCGCGGCATCGGTCCCACATATGAAGACAAGGTGGGCCGCCGCGGGATCAGGCTCATAGACCTGATCAATCCAGAGCGCTTCAGTGCCAAACTCAAGGAATTACTGCCAGAGAAAAACTTCTTCCTCGAACACTTTCTCAAACAGGCTCCGCTGGACGAGCAACAGATTCTGGATGAATACCTCGGCTACGGTGAAAAACTGAAGCGCTTTGTCGGCAACAGCTCTGTATTGCTCGAAGAGTGTCGTGTCAAAGGGGAGAACATCTTGTTTGAGGGCGCTCAAGGCAGCCTGCTGGACGTGGATCATGGTACCTACCCCTATGTCACATCTTCATCCACCATCGCAGGTGGCGCAACTATTGGCGCAGGTTTCGGGCCGCGCTTCATCGACGAAGTTATCGGCATCTCCAAGGCATATGTCACCCGCGTAGGTGAGGGCCCCTTTCCTACGGAGCTTGATGACGAGGTGGGGGAAAAGCTCCGTCAGGCCGGTGCCGAATTCGGTGCCACCACCGGGCGGCCGCGCCGTACCGGCTGGTTTGATGCCGTTGCCCTGCGTGAAGCGGTGCGCACCAATGGCCTCACCGGGCTGGCGATCACCAAGCTGGATGTGCTCGACAAGTTCGAAAGCATAAAGATCTGCACCGCTTACAGCTACAAAGGGGAAATGCTGCGTGACTTCCCCCCTGACTCTCACATTTTAAGCCAATGTAAGCCTATATATGAAGAGATCGACGGCTGGAATACTGATATCAGCGCTGCAACCACCTACGCTGATTTGCCGCAACTCACCCGCGACTACTTAGCCAAACTTGAAGAGATCTGCACCTGCCCTGTAGTTCTGGCTTCAGTAGGACCACGCCGGGATCAGACCATACAAATTCGCGACCCATTCAATGGCGAATAACAGCCCCTGCAGGGGTGCCACTGCAACAATCAGTTTTTTAACAGAAAAGGATTGACTTCAAAAACAGCATCGCGTATAACACTCCACGTTGTGAGCCGGTAGCTCAGTCGGTAGAGCATCTGACTTTTAATCAGATGGTCGTGGGTTCGATCCCCCCCCGGCTCACCATTTTTTCAAGTACGTCCCTATCGTCTAGCCTGGCCCAGGACACCGCCCTTTCACGGCGGCGACGGGGGTTCGAATCCCCCTGGGGACGCCAGTATAAAGCCCTGCTGATCAGCGATCAGCGGGGCTTTTGTTATTCTTCGCCGGATGGTAACCTGATTGCAATCTGAGGCTGATTAATTGAGCAGCCCGGCTAAACACCAGAACAACGCGTGGTTCCCGTACCCCCAAGACAACTTACGTCTACTTACATCCTGCATCCGCTCAATTTTCGTCCACTGCACGACTTATACAGGACTTCCCCACCATGGCTGCACAAACTTCTGCCCGAACCATAGAGATTTTCAGCGATGGCGCCTGCAGCGGCAATCCCGGCCCTGGCGGCTTTGGTACCATTTTACGCTGTGGAGAACATACACGTGAACTAAGTGGGTATTCCCCTTGCACCACCAACAATCGCATGGAGATGCTCGGTGCTATTGCGGGCCTGGAAGCGCTGAAATTTCCGTGCAAGGTCAAACTGACTACCGATTCACAGTATCTTCTGAACGGCATAACCAAATGGATCTATGCCTGGAAAAAGAAAAACTGGAAAAATTCCCAGAACAAAGATGTACTTAATAAAGATTTGTGGCTACGCTTGGACAACCTGGCCCAGACACATATCATTGAATGGCACTGGGTCCGAGGGCACACGGGCCATCTGGAGAATGAGCGCTGCGACGAACTTGCGCGCCAGGCAATAGTGGAACAAGCCCCCCTCATCGCGGAGGGTTGAAGATGGGCAGAGAAGTAAAACTGCAACCTCAGGACAGGAGAGCCAGATGGATAAAAAAGGAAAAATTGCGCACTTCTTGCAGGCAGAGCATTTCGCAGTGGCGGGAGCGTCGACCAACAGAAGCAAATTTGGCAATAAAATACTGCGCAGTTACTTAGAGCACGGCTACAAAGCGACCCCTGTCAACCCGGTAGCCGCGCAAGTGGAGGGGATACCCAGCGTGGCCAGCGTCGCTGAGCTTCCTGCGGAAGTAACCGCCCTTTCCATAATCACCCCACCGCAGGTCACGCGCAAGGTTGTAGCTGAAGCCATCGCGCAAGGGCACATCAAGCATATATGGATGCAACCCGGCGCCGAAGACAAGGACGCAGTGGAGTTATGCCAGGCGCACGGTATCAACACCATCGCCGACGGCAGTTGCCTTCTGGTAGAGATTGGTTTCAGCGAAGGGCACTAGCTCGGAGGGTGAAAACACCCCTTCTGGAGATTTTTCTATGCTCCAACATCCACGAACGCAAAACCCGCTCAATTGAGCATACAAAAAGCCCCTTCTGACTCTAGAGTCAGAAGGGGCTTTTTTGTAGTGCAGTTCTTTACGGCAACCAGGGGACAGCGCTATCCCTTACTGATCTCCACCGGTACCGTATGGTGCCCAACCGGGACCGCCTGCATAGCGTTAATGTCCGCAAAGTGGTACGGCGCAAACAGGATGCCGGAGGGCACGTATGGGCTGATACGCGCGGGAGCGCTGAAACTTCCAACTGAACTCTTAACCTTCAGAGGCTCCCCCTCATTTATCCCTGCCTGCTGCGCATCATCTTTGCTAATTTCAACATAGCCCTGCGGCGCAATTTCAAGAGCTCCGGCGGCATAAGTGGAAGTTACGCCGGTGTGCGCGTGCATCTTCCCAACAATCAGCGTATGCCCTGCAGCTGTCTTTGCAGGAGTCTTGGTGTCCTTGAATTCTGAAAACACCAGTGAAGCAGGTGCTGGGGTATAGGCATTTTTAAAGCCGGCAGTCAGATATTTCTCACCGCTTATTTCAGTGGAGCCAAACATCCCACTCAACGCATTAAGCTCACTGCGCACCGCAACGTCATCAGCGTCACTCTCTTTACCGGTAGCAACTCCGAGCAGGGCGGCAAGGATCTCAGCGTCGGTTTTCGCCTCTGCGAACGGTTTAAACGCCTGCTGCAGCAAACCAGCAGTGTTATCACAGGCAATATAGGTACCGGTTTTTTCGGCAAACGAGGCCGCGGGCAACACCACATCGGCAAAGCCGGTCAGTTCGGATTCGAGCATATCCTGCACCACCAGAAACTCAACTTTTTTCAGCGCAGCGCGCCAGCGCTGGCTTTCTGGATAGGTAACCAGAGGATTTACCCCGGCCAGATACAGAAACTTGACTGCTCCGGACTCTATCCCTTCGAGAATCTGCACCGCATCACGGCCATTCTGAGGCAAGCTTGCACACCCCCAGACTGCGGCAGCTGCGTCGCCCTTGCTGGCATAGTCGAGGCCACCGGGCAACTGGTGCGGATTGACGCCTGCATCGAGCAAACCCTGGGTGTTGGGACGCTCGTCAACCATGAACACCCCACCGCCATCGCCACTCAAAGCACCGCTGACTATGGAGAAATTAGCTAGAGCTGCGACGATCTCCGTCACTGCCGCTGCGCCGGTTACATCCGCGCCAAACACCACCGCCACGCGTTGTGCTGCACCAAACTCCTGGGCGACTTTCTGCAGCAGGGTAAAATCCACCCCGGATTCAGTGGCGATCTTTTTTGCGTCGATCCCAGCGACTGCCTTCTTAATATCTGCACCGTTCTTAACAAACTTTTTCACAAAGGCGCTGTCAACCAGACCCTGCTCTACCATGAGCTTGATTATGGCTGCAATCAATGTGACCTCAGTGCCGGGAGCATAGTTCAACCGCACGTTGGCCAGATTGCCGATACGCACTGAGCGCATGTTCGCAACACACAGGTATGCATCGTTGTCGCGCAGGGCACGCTGAATCTGGTAATTTATCTGCGGTTGTTCAGAGGTTATATCTGAACCAAACACCAGCACGGCGTCGGCCTTGGCTATATCCGCCGCCGGAGCACTGGAGCCTGAGAGACCCAGAGTAGTGCGCAGCGTCTCACTGGCAGCGCGGACCCCGAAGCAGGCGGCTGAATCTATATTGTTACTGGCATAACCGACTCGAAACAACTTCTGAAACAGATAGTTCTCTTCCAGAGTCAGGCGTGCCGAGGTAAGGCCGGCAACAGCCTCGCCACCCAGGGAGCGGGCTTTCTCGTCTACGGCATTCAGGGCGGTAGTCCAATCAGTTTTTGCCCCATCGACCAGCGGGGTGCCAAGGCGTTTGGGAGAATTTACGAAACCATAGCCAAAGCTGGTGTCAAAGCTCAACAGGCCATTGTTAATTGTGACTTCATCTTCTGAAGTGATGCGATAGAGCTGCCCCTGTTTTACATTTAACTCCACTTGCTCAAGGCTCCCGCCGGCAAAGCCTAAAGAGGGAACTTTGGTCAGGGTCCAGCACCGGGCTTTATGCCGGTAGGGCTTGGATATCATCGCTCCAACCGGGCACACCGCAACAGCATTGCCCTCAATGTACGGGTCAATGGTATTTTGCCCTTCGTGGCGTTCGATATATGCTTTGTCGCCAAATTCGTTGACATAAAAATCACCGATGCCGGTGAGCTCATGCCCGACTTTGACACACTTTTCACACAGAATACAGCGCGCTGGAACATTCTCGATAAGGGGCCAGCTTCTGATTTTCGGCATGGCCACATCTTCGGCTTTGAAGGGTTGATCGAGAACATGGTGATCAAAACAGATATCCTGCAAATCACACTCACCGGCGGCGTCACATACCGTACAATCCAGCGGGTGATTAATCAACATGAGGCGGATCATATCGCGCCGCTGGCGCTCGAGCTCCGGCGTGGACGTCGTCACCTTTATCCCCTCGATGGCGATAGTGTTACACGCCGTCACAAACGCATCAACACCCTCAACCTCGACCAGACAGACGCGGCACGCACCGGTAGTGGAAACCTTTTTCAGGTAGCACATGGTCGGGATCTTGATCCCGAGCTTCTCAGCTGCGGCAATTATGGGCAATCCAGCTTCTATCTCAACGTCTTGCCCGTCAATGGTGAGACGAATCATCTTTTTTTCGGCTTTATGGCTCATATGTACATCCTAAATCCCGTCTAAATTCGCATAACCAGAATCTCAGTCAAGGGCTATCATTCCAACACGATAACAGCGCAGACAGCGCTCTGCTTCCACTACGGCCTGGCTCTCCGGCATCGCCAATTCGATCTCCTCGTAATTTTTCGCCCGCTCTGCCCCGGATATCTTGGGCTGGTGCTCGCGTTTGAGCCCCCCCAGAGCAGAGATTTTTTCATTGGGATCAAACACTCCAAGGCGATTCATAATATCTTCCATAGCTTCTTCGTCGTCGAGCACTGCCTTGCCTTCCATGAGGTAACGGTGCATAACGCTGGCGGCACGCTTGCCATGACCCACTGCCAACACAACGGTCATCGCACCATACTCACAGTCACCGCCGGCAAACACCCCCGCATTGTCGGTCATCATGGTACCATTGTTGGTGACGATGCTGCTCCAACGGGTTTGTTTGATGCCGTAATCGTCATCCTCAAGGTAAGAGAGATCGGGATCCTGCCCAATAGCCGGAATCACCATGTCACACTCTATTACATATTCCGAACCCTTGACCGGCTGTGGCCGTCGCCGCCCGGACTCATCCGGTTCACCGAGTTCCATCTTGATCACTTCAACCCCGGTTATCTTATTATCTTGCGTAATCAGGCGGGTCGGGTTGACCAGAAACTCGAAACGGACATTTTCCTCTTCAGCGTCATCGACCTCATAAGGCTCGGCCGGCATCTCGTTGCGGCTGCGTCGGTACACCAGAATGCTCTCCTCTGCACCCTCACGCAATGCAATGCGGACACAGTCGATGGCGGTATTACCTCCACCTACGACCACTACACGCTTCGGCGTTTTGACATCCTCCCCCAACGCTACCGCACGCAGATAGTTTATCCCACCAGAGGAGAAACCTTCGTAACCGGCATCCTCCCCTTCAACCCCCATGGGCTTGGATTTAAATGCGCCGGTACCGAGGAACACTGCGTCATACTGTTCTTTGAGTTCGCGCAGAGAGACATCGCGCCCCAACTTGACTCCGTATTCGATCTCCACCCCCAGATCCTGAATTATCTGGGCCTCGCGCTGCAACAGAGGGCGCGGCATGCGATAGTCCGGGATCCCCACGGCGACGGTGCCACCAGGTTCAGAGAGCATATCAATGATCTTGACTGAATGTCCCTCCAGTGCCAGATAATATGCAGTGGTCAAACCAGCAGGGCCGGCACCAACCACAATCACCTTTTTGCCGGTTGCAGGTTTCGGCTCCATCGGTGGTTCTTGATGGTGCATCCACTCATGGTCAGAGGCGACCCGCTTCATCACCATAATACTGATTGGCTCATCAATCAGCGCACGCCGACAGGCGGTCTCACATGGATGGGGGCAGACGCGCCCACACACTGCTGGGATCGGCATCCGCTCGCGGATTCTCTCCAACGAATCATCGAAGCGATAGTTTTTGATCTCTTCTATATAGGCCGGAATGTCGATGTGGGCCGGGCAGGTATCCATGCACGGGGCGGTCACCTTGTCGACGTA
This sequence comes from uncultured Desulfuromonas sp., assembly GCA_964444945.1. Classification (GTDB taxonomy): domain Bacteria; phylum Desulfobacterota; class Desulfuromonadia; order Desulfuromonadales; family Desulfuromonadaceae; genus JAIVHC01. Next base: position 18,404 of record CAYUJC010000030.1, on the reverse strand, counting down.
TTTCCCTGCGAAGGATGGCTTGCGCGTCCCGGCCAGATATTCAAGATAGGTTTCACGAAAGTACTTTACGCTGTCCTGGATGGGGATGGCTGCAGTCATGCACAGGGTACATTTACAATCCTTCATCAGCTCAGTTAGACTATCGAGGATTTCGAGATCGCGCTCCTGCCCCTGCCCGGAGATGATACGGGCGAGGGTGTCCTGCATTACCCGGGTCCCTTTTTTGCCGGGGGTGCACTTGCCGCAACAGTGTTTCTCCTGCACGCGCTTCATGAACTCGGCAGCCATAGCGACAACATCGGTCTTGGGGTCAAGGACCACAAACCCATCCCAGCCCATGAAGGCTCTGACATTTTCGTTGCTCAGATACTCTGTTGGTATTTTCAGCTTCAACGAAGCCAGATCTGTGCTTCCGCCCTGGCGGTTATCGACGATCTTCCTTCCCCAGCTGGAAAAAACTATCTCAGACAATATGACCTCCTGTAATACCTGCGCCCTGAACCTGCTATTGGGCAGCTATTCCGGCAAAGAGAGCGCTCTCTTTTTTAAGTAGTATATACCCCTGCATGTTGTATACAGTATGCAGGTTGATAACACGAACACCGCTATTAAATCAAGAATATTTTTATCTGACAGCCGCGCGCAATTCAGCAAGATTGCGCGCATAATCGCCCCCATTGAACACGGCGCTGCCTGCGACAAACACATCCGCCCCGGCGGCAGCCAGCTCCCCGATATTGCCCGGATTCACTCCGCCATCGACCTCCAGTTCAATCGCTCTGCCACTGCGATCTATCATGGTGCGCATCTGGGCTACCTTACCCAGCGTGAAGGGGATGAAGCTCTGCCCCCCAAACCCCGGGTTGACCGTCATGAGGAGGATCAGATCCACCTCGGCCAGGATCAGTTCCAGGACACCGACCGGCGTCGCAGGATTCAGCGATACCCCGGCACGTTTCCCGCAGCTGTGAATCAGCTGAACAGTGCGGTGCAGATGCACGGTCGCCTCTTGATGGACCGTAATACTGTCCGCTCCGGCAGCGGCAAAGTCCTGGATGTATCTGTCTGGGTTCTCTATCATAAGATGGGCATACAGCGGCAGAGAAGTTATGGGGCGGAGTGACTTGACCACCGGCGCACCGATCGTGATGTTGGGGACAAAATGCCCGTCCATTACGTCTACATGGATATAATCCGCTCCGGCCTGTTCTACCGCTTGCACCTCTGCCCCCAGACGGGCAAAATCCGCTGAAAGAATTGAGGGGGATATTTTAATCATTTCTTCTCTCCTGTTTTCTGTCTATCTGACGGGTGTCGTATCAACAAGATTTGCGCGCTGATACTAACACATCTGCCCCCTGTCGCTCTCATAAATTGCTCCGAACCAGACCTATTGCACCAGGTCACGCAGGTGCACTCTGCGCCAAAACTACCTGCGGCGCCGCAGGACGGCAGCAAAAAAACAATCCATGTGCGCATGGGTACAGCTCAAGGTGGTGAAATGACCCGCCGGGGTGATCAAGGTCCGCCAGGAGGCCGGGACCAGCGCGTGCAGATCTTCGCGGATAAAATCCGGATTCTGCTGGAGAAACGCTTCAATCACCGCTACAGATTCTTCGTTGGTTGTGGTGCAGAGCGCGTACACCAGCCGGCCACCAGGCGCAACATGCGCCGCCGCATTGTGTAGAATATTTCGCTGAATTGCCGCAAGGCGGGGAATATCTTCCGGCTCCCGGCGCCAGCGTAATTCCGGATTTCGCCGCAGCACTCCAAGCCCGGAGCAGGGTGCATCCACCAGAACTGTATCAAAAAGCTCTCCGGCGATATGCGGACAGGGCCCAGTCATATCATGCACATAGGCGGTGATGTTCTGGCATCCCAGGCGCCTGGCGCCATCTTCCAGCTGCTTCAGGCGGTGTTTATGCAGATCCAGCGCGACGATATCGACCCGGTTTTCCCCCAGCGCGGCCATATGGCAGGTCTTGCCACCGGGGGCGGCGCATACATCCAACAGCCGTTGCCCCGGTTGCACCTGCAGCAGATGCCCCACCAGGATGCTGGCTTCATCCTGCGGCTGCAGCAAACCCTCGCGCAGCCATGGCAGCTGCGCTGCAAAACTGCTTGAGATCGTGATGCCATCCGGAGCAAATGTGGTAGGTGCTGCCGTCACACCTTTCTGTTCAAGGGCATGCAGAAGATCTGCACGCGTAATTTTAAGGGTATTTACCCGCACAGTATTGGGGGCGGGCGCGACATTGATTTCGGCCAACTGCATTGCCGTTTCGCTGCCGTATGCTGCAACCCAGCGCTGCGCCAGCCACGCTGGAGTTGACATGGTGTGGGTGAGATAACCCTGCGGATCTGTGTGTTGTGTGGGCCAGACCAAGGTATTCGCGCGCCGAATGAGATTGCGCAAAATTCCGTTGAGAAAGCCGGTGGCGCGTTCGAGCTTCATGCTCCGCGCCAGTTCTACACAGGTATGCACCGCCGCATGGGCAGGGACCCGATCCAGATACAGAATCTGGTAGGCTCCCAGGCGCAAGAGCCAGCGCACCGGCATTTCCACCGCATTAAACGGCTGGCGGCACAAACTGCTTAGCGCATAGTCGAGGCTTGCGCACCTGCGCAGCACTCCATAAACCAGCTCCGTGGCAAGATTGCGCTCAGCGGTCGACATCTCCGTACGCCGCAGGGCTTTATCCAGCAGTATATCTGAATACCCCCCCTGCTCTACCTGCAGCAACACAGAACACGCAACGGCTCTAGCATCGCTGGCGGTGGGGATGCACCATTTCTTTTTCATTCAAACTACTCCGGCAGGGATCAACCCCGGTATACGCAATGAAGGGGACACACGCTGTGTGCCCCCTTCAGATACGATCTTTGTCGTTTATACAAGCTGTGCCAGTGGGATTGCCAGTGGGTCAGCGCCGGTGAATAATCCCCGGATGGGCCACTTTCACCCTTCAGGTTCCCAGTTTTCATCCGCCACAATAGCGACTACCTCAAGCCATGGCTTGAAGGCGCTGGATTCTCTCCTGAATCGGAGGGTGGGTGGAGAACAGCTTCTGCAGGTTTTTGCCACTTAAAGGGTTGACTATAAACATATGCGCGGTCGCATCATTCACATGGGGCATGGGGTGCTGCCGGTTGGCCAGCTCCAACTTGCCAAGTGCGTTGGCCAGATAGTGTGGATTACCACACAACTCCGCCCCACCGCGATCTGCGGCAAACTCACGTGAGCGTGATACCGCCATCTGCACCAGCATCGCTGCCATGGGGGCAAAGATCATAGTGGCTATCATGGCCACCATGTTTCCTCCGCCATCCTCATCATCTCCACCGCCGCCGAACAGCAGACTCCACTGGGCCATATTGGCAAGAAAGGAGATTGCGCCGGCAATCGTGGCCGCTACCGAGCCTATAAGAATATCACGATGGCGCACATGACTCATCTCATGCGCCATAACTCCCATCAACTCCTCACGGGTAAGGATCTCCTGAAGCCCCTGCGTCGCCGCCACAACTGCATGTTCCGGATTGCGCCCGGTGGCGAAAGCATTGGGCGTGCTCTGCGGCAGCAGATACACCTTTGGCATGATAAGATCGTTGCGCTGACACAGCTCTTTGACCACATCATATAAAACGCCGCTGGTCACTTCCTGCCCTTTATACATGCGCAGTACGATTTTATCCGAGAACCAATACGAGCCGATATTCATCACCCCGGCCAGGATAAGTGCTATCAGCGCCCCGCCCTGTCCCCCGAGAACACCCCCTATAAAGACCAACAACAGGGTCAGGAGTGTCAGCAGACCTACGGTTTTAACATTATTAAGCATTTTTTTGCCCTCTTTACTCTTATATAGTTTATTTCAATGCCCGCGACCATTCCGGCGCACCCTGGCAAGCAGGTTCCAGCGTTACCCCCTGTGCGTGAAATTGATCCGACCCTGGATCCGCAAGGGGCTCACCGCGCGCGGCATTACCAACATGGCACTAATATAGGGATTGATTGCGGTACTGCAAGGTTTAAACAGGCACTGCGCCGCTGTGGAAATAGGCAGTTCAGAAAAACTAGCCCAGTTTGCTTCCAGGTTGGAGTTTGGCGCCGCGCACAAAATCTGCTGCTGGAAGCATCTTCTTCCCCGGCAGCTGTAATTTGCGAATCTGCACCGAGCCCTCGCCGCAGGCCACACCGACACCGTGCTTATCGATCGAAAGAATTTGTCCTGGTTCACCGCTGTCGGGCGCAATGCGTGTATCCGCGATTTTAAGAACCTCCCCGTCGAGATAGGTAAAAGCTCCAGGCCATGGATAGAGTCCTCGCACCTGATTGTGAATAGCTGCAGCAGGGCGACTCCAGTCAACCAGCCCATCTTCCTTCTTGAGCATCGGCGCATATGTGCTACACCGATCCTCCTGCTTTTCGGGGTTCAGGGTGCCGGCACACAGGCGCGCCAACGTCTCTTCCAGCGCTTCACAGCCCAACTCAGCAAGGCGGTCATGCAGCTGTCCCGCATCTTCGTTAGGGGATACCGCCAGCGACTTCTTTACCAGCATGGCACCGGTGTCGAGTCCGGCATCCATCTGCATAGTGGTAACTCCCGCGATTGGGTCACCTTCGATGAGCGCCCTGTTGATCGGCGCGGCGCCACGATGGCGCGGAAGCAAGGAGGCATGCACATTGATGCATCCGAACTTAGGTATATCCAAAACTTTCTGGGGCAGAATCTGGCCATAAGCCACCACCACAATCAGCTCCGGTCGCAGCTCGCGCACCTGCCTGATGGCGTCCTGCTCACGCAGGCGTTGAGGCTGAAATACCGCTAACCCCTGCTCCAGGGCCAGCTGCTTGACGGGTGAAGCCTCAAGTTTACGCCCGCGCCCTTTGGGGCGGTCTGGCTGGGTAAAAACCCCCACAATCCTGACTCCACTGTCAATAAGACCGGCTAAAGTCGGAAGTGCAAATTCTGGTGTACCCATAAACACAACACGCATATGTTTTTTCTCAATCACAGCTGTTCCCCTTGCTGTTCCTTGATCTGTTTGTATTTTTTTTTAAATATCCCCTTTTTCAAGGATGAGAGACGATCGACAAACAGTTTTCCATCGAGATGGTCAATTTCATGCTGAAACGCAATGGCCAGCAGCCCCTCGCATTCTTGCTCGATCCACTTGCCAAGCATGTCCTGGTACCGCACCTTGACCCAGCTCTTACGCTTTACGCAGGCATAGTAGTCCGGCACTGACAGGCACCCTTCTTCTTCGCTGCATTCCCCGGCGCTGTCAACTATCTGAGGGTTTACCGCCTTGATCAGGTCGGGCTCCTCTTTACTGCCGCAGTCTATAATGACGACTCGCTTCAGCACCCCTATCTGAGGTGCTGCCAGCCCGACGCCCGGAGCTGCATACATGGTATCCACCATATCAGCCACCACGCTGATCAGGTGCTCATCGATATACTTAACCGGCGCGCTTACTTGCGTCAGAATAGGTTCGGGGTAATGTAATATCCGGCGCAGTGCCATGTTCTCATTCTCCTGCTTGAATCAGGCCACCTTGACCTCAATGGAAGTGCTGAGCTTCTCCTGCAGGGCCTGTTGAATAAATCCGAGGGTTCCGGCCACACTGCCCGCGCACCCCTTACAGGCTCCCTTATAGCGCACCTCAACGATGCAAGCCCCCGTATCATCACAGTGCAGATCTTCGAGTTCAACCCCGCCGCCATCACGGGCCAGCACGGGACGAACCTCCGCATCAAGCACCTGCTCGAGCGCGCGAATTTTTTTGACCACCGACATGGTAGAGAAATCATCAAGCTGGATCTGATCCGGATTTTGCTCATGCGCCATCTCTGCCCGCACCCGCGCCAGGATATCCACCAGGTAGTATTTGCGCTTTTCATGCCCACCCGGTCGAATACAGGATTTGCAGAACGCCCCAGCCTTGGTGTAATCAGTTATCTCCTCCACGCTGGTCAGGTCATTAACGCGGATAGCATTTTCCACTGTCTGCAGCGTAACGCGAGCACACTCACACACGATATCCTTCTCCTCCAGCGTCGCGATATCTACATTGCGATAGATAGCCGCTGCACGCTTGATCACTTCGGAGGCCATGACGCTGCAGTGCATCTTCTGCGGTGGAACCGCAGCAGCATCTTCGGTATCGCGCAGCGCGCGTTCCACATCCAAGTTGGTTATCTTAGTGGCTTCATCCACGGTTTTACCGATACACATCTCTGCCATCATATCGGTTGCAGCTATAGCGGTGCCACAGCCGAACGACTTAAATGCTGCCGCCTTGATCACTTCATCATCGTTGCCCACAATCCAGTAGAGACGGACGGTGTCGCCACATGATTCCGCCCCTTCGTTGGCGATCACCAGCTTGCCGTTCATACGCCTGGCATCCTCTTCTGTGAGTTCCCCGAAGTGGCGCGGGTTATTCATGCGGTCCGCCACTTTTTTCGAATATTGCTCCCAGAGGGAACCACCTATAAGATCATTTTTAGCCATAAATTGATACTCCCTATGCCCTATATAACAACGCCAAGCAACCCTTCATGTAGATCATGCCTACAAGTTGCTGCACGCCGATAGCTGCGCTTGTTTAATACGAGGTCGACACGCTGCGCAGGCGGATGATCGTCTTGTTGACAACCTCGATAGTATAGTCAATCTCCGCTTCTGTGGTAAACCTTGACAAGCTGAAACGCACCCCGGTATGTGCCAGTTCTTTGTCAGCGCCAATTGCCGTAAGGATGGGGCTGGCCTCCAGCGATTCAGAAGCACAAGCGCTGCCGGTGGAGGCGGCAATCCCCGCCTGGTTAAGGTCCCAGATCAGCGCTTCCCCTTCAACTCCGCGAATACTTACAAATACCGTGTTCGGCGTCCGCATCCTCCGCTCACCGACCACCAGAACATCTTTTATTTTAAGCAGAGCATCTTCGAGTTTATCCCGCAGGCGACGCACATGTTTTTGCTCATATTCAAGGTTTTTCGTAGCCAGCTCCATGGCGTATCCCATACCCACAAAGCCCGGAACATTCACGGTGCCGGCACGATGCCCACCCATCTGTTCTCCACCGTGGAGCAGCGGCGGCAAGCGCACCCCTTTTCGCATATAAATTCCGCCGATCCCTTTGGGACCGTGGAACTTATGCGCGCTGAAGGTGAGAAAATCCACCGGGAAGCTGCTCACATCGATCGGTAACTTACCTACGGCCTGCACCGCGTCCGTGTGCATATAAACCCCGCGTTCGCGACACACCTCACCAATTTCTTCAACCGGGAGGATCTGCCCGGTTTCGTTATTTGCCCACATCACCGATACCAGTGCTGTGGTGTCGGTGATTTTTTCCCGCACCATCTCTGCGGTTATCAGACCATCGGCGTTAGGACACAGATAGGTAACCTTCACCCCCTGCAGCTCCAGAAAACGGCATGCTTCGCGGATGCTGGGGTGCTCCAGTTCGGTGGTGACAATGCTCTTCTTGCGTGTTTCTTTCAGAAGACTGAAATACATCCCCATTATAACGGTGTTGTTGCCCTCGGTGGCACAGGAGTTGATGACGACATCATCCGCGTCGGTAGCACCTATTCCGGCATACAGCTGCTCCATGGCGCGGTGCAAGTAAGGGCGCACCTCTATGCCGAACGCGTGCAGGGAGTTGGGGTTGCCGTACATTTGCGAATAAAACGGCTCCATAGCGTCGCGCACCCCAGGATCAACCAGGGTCGTGGCGTTATTATCAAGAAAAATTCGTTCCATATGCTGGATCCTCACTCCCGCCGCCTGCAAGTTGTACAGCCACAACCTCTGTCCACAAGCCCTGACGGCGAATTTAGGCGCCTGAACGCCACATCTATAATTTAAAACGACACTATACCTGTGTATAATTATGCCTCAACGAACCGGGAGAAGTCAATATACTTGACTTAAATAGTTGGCTTTAGGAAGTCTACAATATTGTGTTGAAGTGCAACCCCTTATCTGATTTGAACACAACTTCATCCGTCCCCATTTTCAACACCGCCTGGCGCGGGGTAATTTCCAGTTCCAGCTTCTGTTCCGGATGGCGCCGCCTGAAGATCGCCGCCAAACACAGAGCGCGTTCCACTCCGTCGCCACGTTGAAAGTTCCACACCTCATCGGGCTGCGCCAGCCGCTGTCCGGAGTAGATCGACTCCGGGGTAAGGTTTTGCAGTTGCGCTATTACGCCGGCATCATCGAGGCTGGCACAACCTTCGATACACACGGGGTTGCGTTCCAGCGCCGCCAGGATAAAAGGCTCCCAGCTGCACAGAGTCATATCGCGGTAGGTATAAAAAGCCATCTCCACCATGGAACTGGTGCCACGCTGCTTGAGCAGTGCCTGAATCACCGCAGCGCGTTCCATTCCTGGTGAGAGTTCTACTGCGGATGAAGAGGTCGCTGGGTGCTTAGAGGTAAAATCGGGCAGGCGGGGTGTAATCTCAATAAAGTTACGCAGATCCTCAATCAGGGTTGCAGAATTACCACAACAGCCAAATTCACGCAGAAGCGCACCCTGCACCTCCTGCTTGTTCAGATTTGCATGCGGAAAACGCTTAAAAAACTCCCCAAAGCGTTCCAGGTCGATGCGCCCTTGCAGGGGTTCAGGATGAAAATCGTACTCATCCACCTCATCGAGCAGCTTGTCGCGCGTGGCGCGGTCACCGACCCGAAATGAGCTCCCGTGCTCACACCGATACACCTTTTCCAGTGCAACCCAATAGCTTTTACCGTGGCGTTCATGCTGCAGCTGAAAACATTCCTGCAAATGCATATGCTGACGCAAAAAATTGCATAAGATCTCTTCGTCAAGATCAGTCCGCATGAACCCGGTTAACTTCGCACTGAAGTCCGCATATACGTCCGCATCGATGGAGGCTTCGGGGTAGACCACATGGACATATCCGCTGCTGTGCGCCACCATAGTGACCTGCTCATTGCGCAGCGCGCGCTGCGCCCGCGCGGTAAGCGCGGTACCGTTAAACCACATGTTGCGCGTCACAATGCGGCGGTTGTTGGTGATAATTCCGTCCCGCACATCGACAAAGTTCTGCGAATGGAGCGGAGTCGCCAGCAGATATATCTGCTCCAGCGGGATTTCACATACAATGTACAGCGCCGCTGCATACAGAGTAGACAGCGACACACACTCCCCGGCGCCATTGGCGTACCCCTCACGGTAGCGAAAGGCATCCATGGCTTCAACGGTCTCGGTCTTCCAGTACGGAATAATATCACTGTCGTACTTATCCAACCCAAAATGGCGGCGGATATTTATATCGAAATAATATTTGTCGCCGGTATAGCCGAACAGGGCGTTGCTGCGGGTAATAATTTCTGGATCCATAACGCTGCGAAAACGCTCTAGCTCAACATCCTTCTGCGTCAATCCCCACGAATCAAGATCCAGATTAAAATCGTATTTATCCATGATAAACTGCTTGAGGCGCAGGATCTTGCGGTAGGTGTTGAGCTTGTCCATCTTCGCAAACCAGGGGTCGTCACGCCACTCCCACACCAGCGGCGACATGATATTGGCCAGCACCAGGCTGTAAAGTAGTTCAGGGAAAACAAAAATCTCCAGATCCGACAGGGTCACGGCGCAGGAGTATTTATGCACCATTTCAGCAGAAAGCGGTGCTTCGGCAGTGGTATTTTCAAGTGTAGTTTTCATGCACGCAACCTTAACGCCATCGTGGATAATTGGCAACTCAACAATTGGTTGGCTCCGCGCGTTTATTAATGCTGCCAGAGGCACAATCGTACAGCGGTCAACTACGACGTAAAAAACCAGCTATACTGTGTAGAATTACCCACGCGCGAAATGGAAGGGTAGGGTTTTTAAGGTGTAGGCGGGAGACAAAATCAGGGGGGGGAGCGTTCATGCTCGAAGAGGAAAAGATCCTCAGGGAATTGACCCAAATCAATGCGCAACGTCCGTGCTGCGCTAGAATAGAGAAAACTTACAGAAAATCTCCGACTCAGAAAGAGGTGCTGGCATGAAAAAATCCACGGAAATGCAAGAAATGGAGAAAACGATCGGCGAGTTCGTCGCTGAGGATTACCGGATCGCCGCTGTTTTTGAACGCTACGGAATCGACTTCTGCTGCGGCGGACAGGTCACTCTGGGTGCTGCCTGTCAGGAGAAAGGGCTCGACCCGGCTAAAGTGCTACAGGAGATTGAGGCGGCCAAGAGCGAGCCGATCCAGCGGAGCCAGAACTACGCGACCTGGGAGCTCCCCTTTCTCGCCGACTACATCGTCAACACGCACCACGCCTACCTCTACGAAGAGATGGAACAGATCGCCGGCTACACCCGCAAAATCGCCGAAGTCCACGGTGATAATCACCCTGAAGTGATTGAAATCGCAGCTATTTTCGCCAAGGTTTCAGCCGACATGATGGCTCATCTGCGTGAAGAGGAGGAGGTTTTCTTCCCGGCGATCAAACGGATGGTTGCTGCTCAAAAGGCCGGGACCGCCCCCGCGGCCCAGGACCGTGCAATAATCAAGGCAGCACTGCAGGCACTCCAGCGCGAGCATGACGAGATCGGCGCTGCAGTCCACCGAATCCGTGACCTGGCTAAGGATTATGCAATACCAGAAGGTGTCTGCAACACCTTCGTGGTCACCTACAAGAAACTTCAAGAATTTGAGGACGACCTGCATAAGCATGTCCACCTCGAAAACAACATTCTTTTTCTGAAAGCGTCACAGCTTTAAGCGAGCGGGGATCCCCCCCACAACAAACGTGAAGGAGACAAAATGGTAAACAAAAAATCAAGACACTCATTGGCGCTGTTAGGCACAACTCTGGTTCTGGCTATCGGACTGCTTCTGCCAGGGCAGGCGGCGGCCCACTGTGACACCCTCGATGGACCGGTGGTTGCCGATGCGCGCACCGCACTGGCTAAAGGAGATGTCACCCCGGTGCTCAAATGGGTACGTTCCGTCGATGAAAAAGAAATTCGCTCGGCCTTTGCCAACACCATGGCGGTGCGCAAGCTCAACCCCGAAGCCGAAAGCCTGGCCGATATGTACTTTTTTGAGACCCTGGTGCGCATTCACCGCGCTGGCGAGGGAGCCCCGTATACCGGGATAAAGGCTGCCGGAACCGTTGAACCAGTGATCGCCGAGGCGGACAACGCCTTGGAGCAGGGATCTGTCGACAAACTGGTCAAAGCCATTCTCACCCATACCGATGAGGGGATTCGTGAGCGCTTCAACCACGCCCTGGAGACAAAAAAGCACGCCACTGAAAGCATCGACGCCGGGCGCGAATATGTCGAGGCCTATGTCACCTTTGTGCATTACGTCGAAGGGCTTGCGCAGGTCATCCATGCCGCGCCCCATCACGCTGAGGCAGCACCAAAGACCTCTCACCAGCACTGATACTGCAGATACAAATAGAGCGGGCCTTCCAGTAGGGGCCCGCTCTATTGCCGCAAAAAACCACAGGTGGGTTCAGCTTATCCCGCTGGAAATGCTCCGCAATACAGGATGGGATATCCTCACGGGCAACTCGCACACCTAGCTTGCTCCGCCCCCGGAATAACATCCCCTTCCCCTCTTTTTATGAATATTCTTCAGTAATTTATCGAAACTGTAGCCACATGTAATTACTTTATGGGTGTCTCATAAGTGCAGCTATAAGTGCAGTCACGCAAAAAACCAGCTAGATTGTATGGATTTGCCCAAACCCGAAATGGAAGGGTAGAGTTCGGAGATGGTGCGGAAGACAAAATCAGGGAGGGAGAGTTCATGTTCGAAGAGGAAAAGATGATGAACCACCGCTTGACAGACATTATCGGCTGGAGTCACCGCTTAAGCGCCGAGATCCTCAGCCCCGGGGATCTGGCCATTGACCTCACCGCAGGCAATGGCAACGACACCCTCCACTTGGCTCAGTGCGCAGTTGCGCAAGAGCGCGGCTGTGTGATCGGCTTCGACATTCAGCGCTGCGCCCTGAATACCAGCGCTATCCACCTGACTGAGCACGGTTTTTCTGTGGCCATTCACCCCGAAGAAACTGCGCACGAAGCGCTGCCGGCCGCGTACACACGCCCTGACACGGGGGTGCATCTATTCCATTGCGGGCATCAGCATCTGGAGCGCCACCTGCACCGCGCACCCAAGGTCATCATCGGCAACCTCGGATATCTCCCCGGCGCAAACCACGCTATCACCACCAGTGTAGCCACCACCATCCATGCCGTAGAGCAGGGGCTGGCAGCGCTGCTGCCGCAAGGGCGCCTTATCCTCGTGGTCTATCCGGGGCACCCTGCAGGGGATGAAGAGGCCCACGCACTGCTACAATTTTTTACCAAACTACCCAAGCAGCGCTGGGACAACATCACCATCGGCTGCCCCAATGCCACCAACGCACCTTTTCTGCTGGGGGCGGAACGGCGGCGCTGATTTTATGCTGAACCAGCGCCGTGATTATCCAGCAGAATCTGGAGCAGAACCCGCGCCGCAAGTTCCGCGTCATCCAGGGCACGATGATGCCGCACTCCAGGCAATTCTCCGAACAGATAACGTCCAAGTATTTCCAGCTTATGACTGCGCAAGTGGGGGTAGTTTATGCGGCCTGAGCATGGCAGCATGCTGCTGAATGTCAGTATCCGTGGCTGTATCCGCACCTCGTTGTTCCATGTTACTGATTGCCAAAGCGAACTTTGCCAAAGCGGTATAGATATCTTTATCCGCACTTATGTTGGCCTTCAGGTCGATATTTCTGCGCGTTTATGCCGTTATCCCATACGGAAAAAACTCGGCAATATTCTTCGCGCTCACATAGCCGTGCATTTGCGCAGTTGTATCGTTTACAGTCACCTTAATCAAATCTACGCCAAGTGGCGGTGTTTTTGAAAAAATGTCCACAGAGGCCGGAAGAAATCTGCCAAAACCCACAACAACTTCTCTTTTTCTACTTCTTTTTCAACTGCGCCGTTACCTGTAGCAGCGCAGTTGAAAAAGAAGCTTAGGCTAGCGTTTTCACACCTGACTGTTGCGAAAAAGCTCTTAACAGGGGAAAATGAGGTCAAGTATTTTAAAGATACTTTCGACCCTGACAAAAGGAATTTTTATGGATTTATCGTGCATTCTCATTGCCATGTTATTGCCCCTCTCGGCGTCTTCTTACAGGTCGGCATCGGAAAATACTTCTGGATCAGCATCGTCCTCACTTTGTTGAGATACATCTCCGGCATTGTCCATGCGGTCTGGGTGCTTGCGAAAGGTAGCGCTGCCTGTAAACAAAACTTGAGGAGTCGCAGTGAAAAATACACCTGTAACGTTTAAATTTCCTCCAGAGCGCTATAAGAGTGATGGTCAATTGCGACGTGTCGGCTTTGAGCTGGAATTTACCGGTTTAACAATTTCAGCAGCCGGACAAGTTCTTCGTGAGACACTGGGAGGGATATTACGCAAAATGTCTCTCGCAGAACATGTTTTACAGGTTGACCCCCTCGGAGATTTCAAAATTGAACTCGACTGGAGTTACATTAAAACCAAGGCTGCAGAAGAGGGACAAAACAACCCCAGCCAATGGCTCGAAATATTGAGTCAATCTGCAGCCTTGCTGGTCCCTGTCGAAATTGTTTGTCCTCCGCTACCGCTGGACAAACTGGATGCCCTGACCCCGGTGGCAGCAGCCCTGCGCAAAGCCGGAGCAAAAGGGACTGAAGACTCGATCCTTGCCGCTTTTGGTGTCCACATTAACGCGGAAATCCCCCAAATAGAAGCAGCTAAGCTTCATTCTTATCTACGCGCTTTTGCGCTACTGCAGTGGTGGCTGGTCGATAGTAACAATATCAACTTGACCCGTAAAATCAGCCCCTATATCGACCTTTATCCGGAAGCCTATCTGGAACAGCTGTTCTCCAGAAAAGACCCAACGCTTGAGACGTTGATGGACGACTATCTGGAGCATAATGCCAGTCGCAACCGTGCACTGGATATGTTGCCATTGCTCGCAGTTATTAACGCAGAACGGGTCCAGGCTGCCGTGGGCGATGATCGCATCCAGGCGCGGCCGGCCTTTCACTATCGCCTCCCCGATTGTCATATCGAAAAGCCAGAGTGGTCTCTGGTCAGCGTATGGAACAGTTGGCTGGTTGTAGAACACCTGGCAATACAAACAGAAACACTCGAGCAGTTGTCAGATAAGTTTTTATCCATGTCCAGACCACTGCTCGGCGTGAATCGTAACGACTGGATAGAGGTAATGGAACTATGGCATCACGACCACATATTGGCGTAACCGGCTCTGCACGCGGCTGGGCTCCAGCCTGGTGGTGTACACGTTTTGCCCTCTGGCTGGCTGGCGCCAAAGCAATTCGTATCAGCGTAAAGCACGTTGCTGAAGAAAATACCCTGGCAGCATTAGTGATCGGCGGCGGCAATGATATCGGTCCTGAGCACTATGGCGGGAATGTCGGGCTCAAGGTTAAATCAGATCCGGAACGTGACAAATTAGAAATAGGCTGGATCAAATTTGCCCTGCAGGAACAGTTACCTCTGCTGGGAATTTGTCGCGGAGCTCAGCTGATCAATGTGGTTCTCGGTGGTAGCCTCCATCAGGATATCCGTTCTCTGCGCAAGCTCACTTACAACCGTCCCGGATTGCTGCCGACCAAACAGGTCCATCTCGAGGCTGATTCGTTGTTGAGTCGGGTCTGTAAAAGAATGCGCTTGCGGGTTAACAGCCTCCATCATCAGGCCATCAAGAGCCCAGGCGATGATTTGAAGGCGGTCGGTTGGGACCTCGACAACATTATTCAAGCAGTAGAGAGTTCAGGAAACCTGCGTATTATCGGGGTGCAGTGGCATCCAGAATATCTCTGCTACCTGCCTTCACAACTGCGACTTTTCTGTTGGTTGGTTCAGAGTGATTCATGAGTGGATATCTGCTGCTTTTTTCTTCTTCTTTTCTAGCTGCAACAATATTGCCGTTCTATTCCGAGGTGGTTCTGTTTGCACTATTACGTAATGGGGGAGACCCTTTCTGGCTGGTCATAACGGCGACCATCGGCAATACAGCGGGTTCAGTTGTCAACTGGTTATTGGGAATCTACCTGCTGCATTTCCGTGATCGACGCTGGTTTTATTTCAGCCAGAAACAGATCGAAAAAGCACAACACTGGTTCCAGCATTACGGTTATTGGATCCTGCTGCTGGCCTGGATGCCGGCTGGAGGAGACGCCTTGACTCTGATTGCCGGAATTATGCGCGTCCCCCTCTGGCTTTTTCTGCTGTTGGTCGCCACAGGCAAGGGGCTTCGCTACGTCGCGGTGGTCTATCTGTCCAGTTGGTGGGGATAAAGAACCGATGCCCACCGATGCCCAATAGTTCGCAGGCACGTGATACACTGCAAAAATCCAGGGGATGGCGGCTGCCAAGGGAGTTGTCGCCTCAGCTTGGCTATATCATGACCACCTGAAAACAATGCCTTTCCAAAGCATTCCCGCGCAATATCCCCCAGCATTTTCTGAATCACATTCAAAAAAGCTTTACTTTAGCGGTTATTTTATCAGGCAGCAGGTTCAGTAAATATATTTTATTTCAAATCCATCCACCTCCACAACCTCCTGATTATTCTTTGTTATTCAGGCTGCCTTTTGCTTTTTGACCTGGATAATCTAAAAAATATAAGCCCATGATTGGATATTCGGGCCAAAAAGATGTATCTTGAGAGGATTATTCGCTCACTGATTATTTGCCTCCACAGG
Organism: uncultured Desulfuromonas sp.; assembly: GCA_964444945.1. Taxonomy (GTDB): domain Bacteria; phylum Desulfobacterota; class Desulfuromonadia; order Desulfuromonadales; family Desulfuromonadaceae; genus JAIVHC01. The sequence goes on along the minus strand of CAYUJC010000030.1, from coordinate 2,635 downwards.
ATATGCGGGGCAAACGAAGGTGAACAAGCACTATCCTTGCAACGAGTCCTCTTGCGCTGTTTGCTCCACACACTTTGCAGCATAACCTGACGTAGGGGGGCAAAGGGTGCAGAAGGCGTTTGTCACCAACATTGAAAGGAGTCAAGCATGGCCACGGATACGCGTACCAATATAATTATACGTAAGCCTCAAATTGAAGATGCCTTTGGGATCTGGTCGCTGGTGAAGAATTCTCCTCCTCTGGATCTGAATTCCAAATATTCCTACATGTTATTCTGTACTCACTTCCGCGATATGTCGGTTGTGGCTATCGATCCCGCGCAGGATAACAAGGTAGTGGGCTTTGTGTCCGGCTATCGTCCCCCTCCGCAGCCGGATACCCTGTTCGTGTGGCAGGTAGCTGTAGATGGTTCCATGCGCGGGACGGGACTGGCACCTAAAATAATTCAGGACATCCTGGAGCGCGAAGAAAACCGGGACTTGGCATATATTCAGGCAACGGTGAGCCCTTCCAACAAGGCCTCCGAAGGCTTGTTCCGCAAACTCGCTAAAATTTACACGGCCGCATGTGAAACATCTGTGTTTTTCAATTCAGAGGACTTCGGCACCGGTGATCATGAAGAAGAGGTTCTTTTCCATATTGGGCCAATAAAGAGGAAGGAGGTGCCATCCGCACATAGTCGGACCAAAGCATAAGCTGGAACAACAACATCTTTAACCATAAGACATTACACAGAAAGGGATATACCTGTGAGAATATTTGAACATTTGGAGTCAGAGGTAAGAGGCTATATTCGTTCATTTCCTACCGTTTTTGAAACAGCCAAAGGGGCTTTGCTCTTTGATGAAAACGGCAAGGAATTTATCGATTTCTTTGCCGGGGCCGGCACCCTCAACTACGGACACAATAATGACAAAATCTCCCAAGCCCTCATCGAATATCTGCAGAAAGATGGCATTGTGCACGGGCTGGATCTGGCCACCAGTGCAAAAAAGAATTTTCTGCAGAAATTTTACGATACCATCCTTGCGCCACGGAATATGGAGCACAAGATGCAGTTTACGGGGCCTACCGGGACCAACGCGGTGGAAACTGCGATAAAAATAGCGCGCATGGTCAAAGGACGCTCCAATATTGTGTCCTTCACCAATGGGTATCACGGCCTCACCATGGGAGCCCTGGCGCTGACCGGAAATGCGTTTTATCGTGATGAAGCTTACATCAGCCGCAGCAACGTCTCTTTCATGCCTTTTGACGGCTACTTTGGCGATGAGGTAGACACTATTGCGTATTTCAGGAAATTTCTCGAAGATCCCAGTAGTGGCCTCGACCTGCCCGCCGCAGTGATTCTGGAGACGATACAGGCCGAAGGTGGGGTTAACGTTGCTTCGAGCCAGTGGTTGCGTGATCTGGAGCAGGTGTGTCATGACTACGATATCCTCTTGATCATTGATGATATCCAGGTGGGGAACGGCCGCACCGGGCAGTTCTTCAGCTTTGAGGAGTCCGGCATAAATCCCGACATTATAACCATGTCAAAGGCGATAGGTGGTGGGCTTCCCCTTGCGATTGTGCTGCTGAAGCCGGAACTCGATCAGTGGAAACCGGGTGAACACACCGGCACCTTCCGCGGCAATAACCTTGCCTTTGTCGCCTCCGCAGCGTCTCTTGAATACTGGGACAACGATGACCTGAGTGAAGCGGTGAAGAGTAAGTCTGAGGTTATGCAGGCGCGCCTCAAAGAGATCGTAGACAAGTATCCGGAAGCCAATGCTAAGGTGCGTGGACGTGGGCTGATTTACGGGCTCGAACTCCCGGATAAGAATTTTGCCTCCGAGGTTTCCGCTAAGTGCTTTGAAAAAGGGCTCGTAATTGAACTTTCTGGTGCCACTGATCAAATCGTTAAATTCCTCCCCCCCCTTACCATCAAGGAGGAAGTGCTGAAAAAAGGTCTGGATATCATTGACGAGGCCATGGGGGAAATTCTTAAAGAGAAAAATAATAGACTTACAGGGGAGTTCTAATGATCGTTAAGCATGTAAAGGATCTGCAGGGGACAGCGGACGAAGTCTATGGAGAAAAAAAAACCTGGGTAAGCCGCCGTTTTCTGCTGAAAAAAGATGGGATGGGGTTCTCATTTCACGAAACGGTCATCTTTGCTGGGACCGAAACTTACCTGTGGTATAAAAACCACCTTGAAGCCGTGTACTGCGTGGGGGGAAAAGGTGAAATTGAAGACCTTGGGACCGGTAAGATTCATCCCATCAGCGACGGCACCATGTATGCCCTCAACAACCACGACAAGCACTACCTCAGGGCAACAGAAGATATGCGCATGATCTGTGTCTTCAACCCGCCTCTGGTGGGACGTGAAGATCACGATGAGGATGGTGCCTATCCTCTCTTGGATGAGTAAGCAAGCATGGAAAAAGGGCGGGGTTAATACCCCGCCCTTTTTTTTAAAAAAAAAGAGGCTAAGCTAAAAAGCCTAACCCCTTGTTTTGTTTTTGGCGCGCCGCGGAAGATTCGAACTCCCGACCTTCTGATCCGTAGTCAGACGCTCTATCCAGCTGAGCTAGCGGCGCAAGGTGTGTGGTTATCGCTTATTTAGCGACGATTGTCAATATTATTTTT
>CAYUJC010000029.1:0-29282 GCA_964444945.1 uncultured Desulfuromonas sp. | reverse complement strand
CTGTTCAGCCAACAACTAACCGCCATTGGCGGAAGACTTTTGCAAGAGGTTCATCCTGCAATTTTTTTGACCTCCACCTCATAGCCCATCTTGCGCGCTGCTTTAGGAATGGTGCGGGTACTATCGCGATGATCTGTGCGCACCACCAGACGCTTAGTCCCGCTGCGCAGGCTCTCCTCATGATCGTTGAGGGCATTAAGGGCCACCAGCAGGCAGGCAGGGCAAACCTGGCCGAGAATATTCAGATCAAGGACTTCAACAATTTCACGCGAATCCATCATGGGTCTCACCTCAAAATAATACGCGGTAGTATCTGGGCGCCAATCCAGGCCCCCAGCAGCATGCCACAGACGAAAAGCATAGAATGAAGTGACAGCAAAGGAACCCCACCCAGCAGATGTTTGATATTGCACCCATTAGCCATGCGGGCACCCAGGGCCATAAGTGCACCCCCGACAAGGGCTGAGACAGCCTGACGTCGCGGTGGCCATCCGGAGAAGCGGAACTCTTTCAGCCACAGGGCATTTAGAAACGCTCCCAGCAGTATCCCAAGCATCAGGCCCCCTTCGGTATAGGTGTAAAAATCAAGCTGCGGTCCACCTCCTACGGGGAATAAAGTTGAATCTATCTCAACCACAAACGAAGGACGCCTGAAGTAATCCAATTTTGCTACATGCTCAGGCACCAACATAACTTCCAGCCACGCACCCAACTTGGCAAACATAGTGGATACGCTCATCGGCAAGCCGCTCCGCGCGTACGCCAGCAGGTTGGCCACCGCTAGAACCACAGCCGTAAGCCAGGGCTGTATATACCCACTCGGTGCAGCAATTACCGTCCATTTCCCCTGTCGGCGCCAGTAAAGGAATACGACTAGCAAGATTCCGATCAAAACCCAACTGATGCCACCTACCACTTCCGGCCAGCGCTCAAACAGATTCACATCCCCCTGCCAGAGCTGGTTTCCGGCCACAGAACGCAGCCAAGGATGCAGTTCCGCGTATAGAAGGCTGCCCGCAATGATTCCGCTGCAAACGATCCAGTAGGTTAGATTGCCACCTGCCATCCTATAGAGAGTGCCGAAAACACAGCCTCCAGCCAACACCATGCCAAGTCCGAACATAATGCCGCCCACAGACCCGAGGAGAAAGTTTTTATCCCCTGCGGAAAAATTATTCGCGGGCACCAGCTCAAAGGTGCGCAACAGCATAAAAAACAACAGCGTCAGAACTACGGCGAGCAACAGGTGGCGCAGGCGCTCATAATCCCGGAACAGGAAAATATCTCTGAGGATTCCAGCCATGCAGAAGTCGCTGCGGTATAACACTGTCCCAACGACCAAGCCCAAACCAAAATAGAAAAACAACCAGGACCACAGGCCTGTCTGTACCATTCAACGCCCCCTATCAATTGCGCAAAAATGCTGAACCGCTGAATCCTGTTTTTCAGTATAAACATAGCCAATTCAGCTATTTTCAAAGCAAACCAAATGCGGGCCAGGCAACTTACCCGATAAATCGGAAAAGCTCTTCTGCCGCTGGCTTTTTGCCGAAGAACCGTACCACTCATATGCCAATTTCATCCCGGGCAATAAAAGGGAGGGCAATAGAGGCGCTTGAGTTAAGGCGTTTCATCCGCTGCGTAATTAATCTTTTGCTTCCTCCCCACTGGCGCCATCGGTTTTGGAGATAGATTCATCTGAATCTGGTGTGCTGGGGGCAGCTTTTTTATCTTCATCTCCAGAAGCTTTGTTTTCCTGCCGGTCCTGACCTCTTTGTTGAAATCCATTCTGACTACCCGGTGAGATAACTTTTGCTTCGTCCAAATCCAGGCTCTGCTTTAAATCGTCTGTAGCATCGCGGAACTCGCGCATGCCACGCCCCAGGGTTCTGGCTAGGTGGGGGAGCTTTTGGGGGCCAATAAACACTACCGCAAGTGCCATGACCAATAATAGTTCGGGCATCCCGATACCAAACATAAACAGCTCCAATCTGCATAAGTTACACTTGGTCTATCTATGTTGCTCCTGTTGGTGCTCCTCTCCAAGCTGGGCATGTTCTTCTTCACTCTGCTTTATCCCCTGCTTGAAATTGCGAATCCCCTGTCCGAGCCCGGATCCCAGCTGGGGCAGCCGTTTTGCTCCAAATAAAACCACAACAATTCCGAGAACTATCATTAATTCCTGAGCCCCTAATCCAAACATGTTTGTCTCCTCTTTTTAAGCAACCGGTGTCGAACGCTTATTTTTTATGGAACTGAACATCTGGGGGAATGGCATAACTTAAATGAACACCTTTGAGCGCGGCATACGCCATGTGAAGCTGCCGCCCTCTTAAAAACATACATAACACATAGTGTAGCACCCAGGCACCAATTCAGACCCAGTGAAGTACAGCTATTAAGTGTGACTAGCAAGATCCCGACCAAAAACCAACTCTGCCATCCACAACTTCGGGGTTGCGCTCGAACCAAAATGAAAAACAGGACCATAGAGGCGTTTGCATCATGCAGCGGCCCGCTGCCACCTGCGCAAAACGCCGCATCGCTGAATCATGCCCAGCAGTATACATAGAATCTGCTGCCATTTTTATGTATGCCGGGCGGCAAGAATTGCGCCCGGTGTTTCTTTCATTGTGAAAGGTTGTTTCACAATGAAAGAAATATGCTGTCCATACTTGTTGTACATATACCCCCTTCTATTCCATCCGAATGCAAAAATTTTCGCAGCACTAAAAACACGGACAACCCTTTGGTTTATCCGGCACAGACCCCTCTAAAATTCCCACAGCTGTCTTCTCATTAAGCCATTGGATTGAATATATGGCACGCTCTGTGCGAGGTGAGAACCACAAAGGAAAACTTATCCCCAGATGCAGTCGACCATTTGACTATTTTCAACTGCGCTAAATCTTTCGAGATTTGCCCCCTTATGGAAAAGGAGACAGCATGCAACATCTTGCAGAAAAAGATGGAAGTCCTGTTAACCGCCGCCGATTTCTTGCCGTAACTGGCATGGCCCTGGCGGGAACCGCCCTGGCCGGAGGCGTTGCTATGGCCGACATCGGCACAAGCAAACAAGCACCTACCGAAACTCCGAGCCTGCCCTGGCCGTGGAAAAAACTCGATCCTATGGAGGCGGGAAGGCGCGCGTTCAATTATTATCACTCAAAAGGTGGCTGAGGTAGCGCTGCCTGGCTGGGGGTCCTCAGCCTTATGAAAGAAGAGATCGGCTTTCCCTATACGCAGATGCCGGATAGCATGTTCCACCATGCCGCCGGGGGTTACGGCGGCCAAGGCACCCTGTGTGGCTCCATAGGGGCCTGTGCGGCCATTATCAACCTGGTAGTCTATGACGACAAGAAAACCCACTCGAAATTGGCCGCAGAACTGGTCAACTGGTATGGCGAGCAAAATTTCCCCTCCAAGCGTTACGACGATATTGCCACCCACAAGAATCAGGTTCAACGAGTCCCCAACTCCCCACTGTGCCATGTATCAATATCAGGCTGGATGACGGTAGCCAATGCCTCTTACAACGACAAACAGCGGAAGGACCGCTGTGCCAAAGTGGCTGCAGACACCGTTTACAAAACCGTAGAGATGCTCAATCAGCACATGGAGGGGGAATACGCCTTCCTCGGAGCCAAGCGCACAGCAGAAACTGAGAGCTGCCTGAGTTGCCATGGCCCGGAAGCCATGTACAACGAGAAAGGGCTAAATAACTGCCTGAGCTGTCACGACGATCACACGAAGTAAAACAGCAAGTGTGCGACCTTCCATTGTGATTAAGTTTAATGTGGTGAGGAAAGCTGATCGGCTTGCCTCACCATTTTTTTTTGTAAGCAAACAAACACGGGCACAGATGCATTCACTTGCCCCATTTGCTGCCTTACCCAGCCAGCAGATCCGTCCGGTCAAGAATTGCAACCGTCGCCATATCGAAGATGTGAGGAGGGTGCCGGAGTATGCAGAGCACAGGAAATACAACGTCGAAAAAAGAGGTAACGCCACCTGGGTATCAAGATGCAAGAAATCAAAAACCAGAGCATCGATTCTGTGGGAATCAAACTTTGACCCTAAAATGCCGAGAAAGCAAGGAGTGCACAATGAAGAAACAAGCAATTTTGAAAGCTCTGGCGGGCGTCGTCCTGTTGGGGCTGCTCGGCGCCGGCAATGCCGGAGCCGCCGGTATCACTGTTTACGCCGATGGAGAGAAATACCTCAAGATCGGGGGGCGCATCCAGCTCCAGTATCATCAGATCGACCCCGACGACGGTGAATCCTCCGATGATCTCTTTTTCCGGCGCCTCCGTCCCTACATCGAGGGAAGCGTGCACAAGGACTGGCTCGGAAAGTTTCAGTGGGACATGGGAAAAGCTGAGAATGACAATGAAATTGCTGTGAAGGACGCCTATATGATGTACAAGGGCTTCAGTGGAATTGAAATCTCCGTCGGGAACAGAAAGAGCGCTTTCTCGCGCGAGTTCCTCACCTCCTCCAAAAAACAGCAGCTGATCGAGCGGACCTTCGTCGGCGACCATAACTACGGCACTCCGGACCGATCCGCGGGTCTCCACGTCACCGGCGTCGCCTTCGACAAGAAGCTGACCTGGGGTGCCACCGTTGCCTCGGCCTCCATCGATCCTGACGCCAAAAAGCTCGACTTCGATACCCCGATCAATCGCGATGATGATTTCAACGAGGGCTGGCTCGCCGCCGGCCGTGTCGATTTCCACCCCCTCGGACATTTGAAGATGGAACAGGGCGACTTCAAGCGGGAGCCCAAAGCCACTATCGGCCTCGCCGCCTTCATCTGGGGCAATGACGACGATAACAACACCTATACCGACGAAACCACCGGCCTGTCCACCAGCACCAGCAAGGCTGATGTCGACTCCGTCACCGGTTTCGAGATCAGCGGCGCGCTGCGCGGCTACGGTTTTTCCGTCGATGCTCAGTATAACCTCTTCATCGCCGAAACTATCGTCGACACCTTCACTGGCGGTATCTACGAAAACGGCGAGACCGACCTGGAAAACTGGGCCGTTAAGGTGGGTTATATGATCGTTCCAGACAAGTTGGAGCTGGTGGCCGGCTACCAGGTGCAGGACGCCGATAACTACGTCGATGAGTGGACCCGCACCTCGGTGGGGGTCAACTACTTCTTCCAAAAACACGACATCAAGCTCCAGGCCGCGTACCGCATGGGGGAAAACATTGACGGGGTCGACGGCTCCGATAAGGATGAGGTGTTTGTGCAGGCTCAGTACGTTTTCTGATCCCCCTTTAAAGCCTCCATCCTCTGAAATGCAGGTGGCCGGTTCCCCCGAACGGAAGGTGGGGCCGGCTTTTTTAATGATCTCGTTTCTGTGCGGGGCGCGATCCTGCGCAGCGCTGGACTCCAGAACGGGTTAGGTTGCCAGGTGCGGCACAAATGCCGTCAATGCAATGAAATCGAGGAAGAGGATTCACACATCACTTAAGTTACCCCTCCTAAAGGCCGAAATGTAACTAACTGCGGGCAGCTTCCTTATGAACTACCCGATACTTTAGCAAAACAGGCTGCGCGCGTGAGCCAGAAAGGGCAGACTCATGGGGATGGTACAGTTTGAACCAACACGGCAAACGGCAGCAGATAAACCCCCCCCTCGAAATCATCCACACCCCAGCACCAGCTTTGCGCACACCCTTGCAGGTATGCAAAACAACATGGATGAGGGGAAACCCCTCTCTGCAGATGAGGCCCGCCTGGTTATCCGCATGGTGGGAGCGGCCATTACAGGTCAGTTCCAGGAGGTCTCCGGCTGGAGCGGAGAAGAAGCCGAGGCATTTTTTGCCCGCTTTGATATGTTGCGTCCTTATTCTAACAAGAATCCCGGCTTGCCAACCGCAGCAACCACATCCCGTGCGCAGCAGGTCTCGCGGGCGTACCAGAATATGAACCCCGCCACAACGCAGGGGTCTTCTTCCATTCTCGAACCCGCAATGGAACGCCCTCAGCCCTCCATTCAGCCCTCAATTGCAGCTTCCTCCACTATTGATATCCACCAACTGATCGACAGTGTGGCACAGAAGATGGATCTGCCCGCGAAGCTGGTTCACTCCGTGGTTTTTGCGGAAAGCTCCTATCGTGCGGACGCGGTCTCCCCGGCAGGAGCAGAGGGGTTGATGCAGCTGATGCCCGCCACCGCCAGTGAAGTTGGCGTGAAAGACGCCTTTGATCCCCAGGATAATCTCATCGGTGGATGTCGCTATTTGAAGGGGCTCCTGGTAAAATACCATGGCGACCTTGACCACGCCCTCGCCGCCTACAACTGGGGGCAGGGCAATGTGGATCGCAAAGGTCTTAAACAGATGCCCACGGAAACCCGCAACTATATCGCCAAAGTAAAACAGGGGCTTGAAGGTCAGGTGTGACGGCATGACCTTCGGGCAATAAAGGGAGAAACGCGTGGGCGCTTAGGTCCCACATAGCCGGAGAGCTTTGTAATAAATGGATTGGGTGCTGATTGGGTTAGCCGGCTTTCTTGGGGGAGCGCTGAATGCTGTAGCTGGCGGGGGCAGTTTCATCACGCTGCCGGTGTTGGTTTTTGTAGGGCTGCCACCTGTGGCCGCCAACGCGACCGGTACTGCGGCGTTTCTGCCGGGGTATATCGCCAGCGCATGGCGTTTCCGGCGCGATATCGAACTCCCTGCAGGGTTGAATGTCATCGGCGTCACCCTCATCTCAGTTGCAGGGGGGTGCCTTGGTGCCGCTATCCTGCTGAAGACAAGCGAGCAGGTGTTTGCGCTGCTGATTCCCTGGCTGATTTTGCTCGCTACTGCTGCTTTTGTCATCGGCCCAAGGCTTTTACGTCGCAAAAAGACTTCGATACCACAAACTGCGCCGCAGTTTGCCGCTCCGCGCTCTGGCGGCGTGGTTGCGGGGTGGGCGTTGTTTGTTGTCTGTGTCTACGGAGGTTATTTCAATGGCGGGCTGGGGATTATACTGCTTGCGGTATTGGGGCTGCTGGGGCAGACCAACCTGCATGGGATGAACGGCCTGAAGAATGTTATCTCTGCGCTGTTAACTGCCGTTGCGGTAATGGTCTACGCGGCTGGCGGGGCGATAGCCGGAGGGCACCTGCTGCTGCTCGGGGTTACAGCAGTGGCGGGCGGGTACGCAGGGGCGGCAGTTGCTTATCATATTTCACAACCGGTGTTGCGTAGATTTATAGTTGCGGTAGGCTGTGTTATGGCACTGGCGTTTTTTTTCAACGATGTTTCCTGAATGGGGGTAAACCAGCACCGTTGGCAGGGTTTGTGCCCGTAGAGGCACGGCGTGCTGTGCCCTTGGTTGCGTGCCGTGCCCTTGGTTATGGTTTCGATTATCCGTTCGTTGCGGTGCAAACACGGGCGCACACGGGCGCACACACCGGTGCCGCGACGATACACAAAGGGCAGGGGGAAAGATTTTTCGCCCCTATCCGTCATATACGGGGCGGATGGGGATAAACCCATCCCCTCGTTCCCACGCTCCTGCGTGGGAATGGATGCCAAAGGTAAGGGTAAGTTTTCGCCCCTTGGCATTTCTTGACCTTTTTTGATATATATCAAGTTTATTGATGTTCAGGTGTGGCATGTTCAACCCACTTCAATGATTCGAGGTCTTTCTTAATCTGTGATGTGCACAGGTTTTGCTCGCTTAACCGTAAACGTAAAAGGAGAAATACTATGAGCATGTTCTGTTATCAGTGTCAGGAAGCCGCCAGGGGAACCGGATGCACCGTCAAAGGGATGTGCGGCAAGGAAGAATCTACCGCGGATCTACAGGATCTGCTGGTCTTTATCCTTAAAGGGATTGCCGTGGCGGATCGCGAAGCGCGCAAGCAGGGCAAGGGCGCTGCCGACACCGGGCTGTTTGTTATTAAGGCGATGTTTGCTACCATCACCAATTCCAACTTCGATAATCAGCGCATCACTGACCTGATTAAGGAGGCGCTGCAGCGCCGCGATGAGCTCAAGCGGCAGGTCGGGATGGCTGCTGGGCCGGAGTGTGTGACCTGGAGTGGTTCGGAAGGCGATTTCGCCGCTAAGGCGAAAGAGGTCGGGGTGCTGTCGCAGCCCAATGAAGATGTGCGTTCCCTGCGGGAGCTGTTGATCTACGGCCTGAAGGGCATAAGCGCTTATACCGATCATGCGGCGGTGCTTGGGTTTGAAAAGGACGAAATCTACGCCTTTGTCCTTGATGCGCTGGCGTCTACTACTGAGGAGCTGAGTGTCGACGAGATGACTGGCTGGGTGCTCAAGTGTGGTGAGTTCGGAGTTACCGCGATGGCGCTGCTTGATGAAGCCAACACCAGCTCCTATGGCAACCCGGAAATCAGCAAGGTTAATCTAGGGGTGGGCAAGAACCCCGGTATCCTCATCTCCGGGCACGATTTGAAGGATATGGAAGAGCTCCTGAAGCAAACCGAAGGGACGGGGGTGGATATCTACACCCACAGCGAGATGCTTCCGGCGCACTACTATCCGGCGTTCAAGAAGTTTGACCACTTTGTGGGCAACTATGGCAACTCCTGGTGGAAGCAGGACAGCGAGTTTGCTTCATTTAACGGCCCCATCCTTATGACCACCAACTGTATCACGCCGGTGAAGGATGCATATAAAGACCGCATTTATACCACAGGGATGGCGGGGTACCCCGGGGTTGAGCACATTCCGGAGCGTGAAGAAGGTGGAGTCAAGGATTTCAGCGCTGTAATCGCACAAGCCAAGACCTGTGCTCCGCCGCAAGAGCTGGAGCGGGGTGAGATTGTGGGCGGGTTTGCCCATGCGCAGGTGCTGGCGTTGGCGGACAAGGTGGTGGACGCAGTCAATAGTGGCGCGATCAAGCGCTTCGTAGTTATGGCCGGGTGTGACGGGCGCCATACCTCACGCAATTATTTCACCGAAGTGGCGCAGACGCTGCCGCAGGATACCGTTATCATGACCGCCGGGTGTGCCAAGTATCGCTATAATAAGCTCGACCTTGGTGACATCGGGGGCATCCCGCGCATTCTCGACGCCGGGCAGTGTAATGATTCCTACTCACTGGCATTTATCGCGCTGAAGCTCAAAGAGGTGTTCGGGCTGGACGATATCAACGATCTGCCCATCTCCTACGACATTGCCTGGTATGAGCAGAAGGCGGTTATCGTGCTGCTGGCACTGCTTGCCCTCGGAGTCAAGGGGATCCGTCTGGGGCCCACTCTGCCGGCGTTTTTGTCGCCGAATGTGGCCAAGGTGCTGGTGGAGAAATTCGATATCAAGCCGATTGGCGAGGTTGCCAGCGATGTAGAAGCGATCATGGCAGGCAAGTAAGGCTGTTCTACTGATACGTCCTTGTACTTAAACGGCGGATCCCTCCAAGGGGATCCGCCGTTTTACTTAGGAGATCGTTACTGCCGCACCAGGCGCCAGACGGGGGCGGCGGTGGTTGCGGTGCTGCGCCACGGATTGATATCGAGACCGCCACGGCGGGTGTAGCGCGCATAGACACTCAGGTGTTCGAGGTGGCAGTAGCGCCACAGGTCGGTGAAGATGCGCTCGACACACTGCTCATGAAATTCGTTATGCTGCCGAAACGAGATCAGGTAGCGCAGCAGGGCGGCGTGCTCGATTCTGGCACCCTGGTAGTGGATCCAGATGCTGGCCCAGTCGGGCTGGGAAGTGATGAGGCAGTTGCTCTTGAGCAGGTGACTGTACAGGGTTTGCGTGACTCTGACATCAGCGTTGGTGGCGGTGGGCTGGCGCAGCAGTTCCGGTGTGGTCTGGTAGCAATCCACTTCGATATCGAGATGGTCTATGCAGATCCCTTCAAGCTCGGTGATCTGCCACGAGGCGGGTATTGGGGTGGATTCTTCCAGCGGGTAGAGTTCGACCTGGACCGGCGCGCCCGTCGCCGCGCTCAGATCCTGCTCCATCAGGGCGTGGACCGCTGCGCGGGAATCAAATCTGCTCTGGTTGAAGGAGTTAAGGTAAAGTTTGAACGATTTAGATTCGACGATGTGCGGGGAGGTGCAGGGAAAGCGAAACCGCCCCAGCGCGGCGACAGGTTTGCCCTTGGGGTTAAGCCAGGATATTTCGTAGCCGTTCCACACATCTTCCCCTTTGAAGGGGAGGGTGCCGCGGAGCCCGAGTTCGACACGTTTAGCTGCGCGCGCCACGGCGAACAGCTGGCTTGGGTCGTACTGCTGCGGATAGCTGGTTTGTCGGCCGAGGGGGATAGCGCTGAAGTCAGTCATGGGCTCTCTTCACAGGTTGTCAGGTATGGATATCTTCGGTTGGTTGAGGTACAGTTGCGTTCGGTGCGCGAAATCGGGTGAAAAATCGGGCGCTGTTACGTGGTCGGCTGTAGTCAGCGTCACCGGGTCCATATTATGGGTTTATCTCCACAAGTCAATGCTGAGAAAGCAGGGGAGAGAAAACAGATGAACAGAGCAACTGAACAGACGGGGTGCCCGCTTCTATGTGTATAGAAAGAGGGCGTGGGTTGCAGCCTGATTGCTACTATATGGAGATGGCGCTCCAGCAGGCCAGGGAAGCGCAGGCTTTGGGTGAGGTGCCCGTAGGTGCGGTGCTTGTCGATGCGCAAGGGCGGGTGGTGGCAGCGGCGGGAAATCGGCGCGAGACCTGGCAGGATCCTACTGCACATGCTGAGCTCATTGTGCTGCGGCAGGCCGCGCGGCGCATGGAGTCGTGGCGCCTGCTGGATACCACGTTATATGTGACCCTGGAGCCTTGTGTCATGTGCATGGGTGGACTCATCCTGGCGCGAATCCCGCAGCTGGTGTTTGGCACGCGGGACCCATGTGCGGGCGCTTCCGGCTCTATTTACGATTTTGCGACAGATCAACGCTTCAATCATCAGATTGAAGTGCGCGAAGGGGTCTGCCGCGCGCAGTGCCGCGCACAGCTGACCGATTTTTTTGCGGCAGTGCGTGCACGTAACAAGGTGCGCACAGAAGCCCCAGGGGCAGATTCAGGCGATTGATGGGGCTGGCTGGTCCGCAGGCTCTCTGATATGGTGCTGCAGGCTCGAACAGTCTCGCCCGGCCTCGAGTACTTGATATGTTGCGCCATACGGGCAAAAAACCCTTTACAGTATTGTTCAGGGTGTGTACTATTCGGCGCTTGATACGGAGAGGTGTCCGAGTGGTTTAAGGTGCTCGCTTGGAAAGCGTGTGTACCGCAAGGTACCGAGGGTTCGAATCCCTCCCTCTCCGCCATTAAATAAACAAAAGATATATTGAATATTTGCCGCCACAGGTGGCGGTCAGGTCCCGCGCAACGGGCGGTCGCAAACCCCGTCAGGCCCGGAAGGGAGCAGCGGTAGCGATGCAGTCGGTGTGCCGCGGACAAACCTGGCCGCCACTTGTGGCGGTAAGTGTTTAAACACCATTCGTTCCACATAATATCTGTTCAAGCATATTCTGAACGCGCGTTTACGCTTTAGCCCTGTACCTTTTTGTGCCGGGTACGCTAACATGCAGGGCAGGTTTTGCTCCGGAGCCTTTCTGGCTTGCGCTGCGGACCAAATGTGCCCCGCATGGATCGCTTACATGACCATCCGGTATATCCCTCAACCAATTCAACAGTCAGCTTCAGGTGTATGTCTTATCAGGTTTTAGCTCTTAAATGGCGACCGGCCCTGTTTGCCGATCTCGTCGGGCAGGAACATGTCAGCCGCACCTTAACCAACGCCATAAACAGCGAACGGGTTCATCATGCGTTTGTGTTTACCGGAGCGCGTGGGGTGGGGAAGACTTCTGCCGCCAGAATTCTGGCCAAAGCGCTCAACTGCCCCGAGCGTCAGGGGGCGGAACCATGCAATGTCTGTGATTCCTGCCGTGAGATTACCGCCAACCAGCATGACGATGTCATAGAGATCGACGGTGCTTCCAACAACGGGGTAGAAAATGTGCGTGAGCTGCGCGAGATGGCGCGTTATATGCCTGCGAGTGCTCCGTTCAAGATCATCATTATCGACGAAGTGCACATGCTGTCGATTTCTGCCTTCAACGCCCTGCTTAAAATCCTCGAAGAACCGCCGGCGCATGTGAAATTTATCTTCGCCACCACTGAGCCGCATAAAATCCCCGTAACTATTCTGTCGCGCTGTCAGCGCTTTGATTTCCGAAAGATCCCACAGGCGAAGGTGGTCGCACAGTTGGCGCGCATCGCCAGTGCGGAGGGGGTCGAGATCTCCGCGCTCTCTCTGCGTCTGATCGCGGAAGCGGGTGGGGGCAGCATGCGCGATAGCCTGTCCACTTTTGATCAGATTCTGGCTTTTTGTGCTGCGCAGGTGGAAGATGCCGATGTCATGGCTCTTTTGGGAGTGGTGGATCGGCGTCTGGTGCTGGATGCGCTGGAGGGCTGTATTGGACGACAGCCGTCTCAGGTGTTTGAGGTGGTTCGGCGGGTGGATGAAGCTGGACATTCTTTTCGCACCTTTTGCCAGGCTCTCATCCAGACTCTGCGCACCCTTATTTTAACCAGCGTGATCGAGGACGCCGAACTGCAGCTCGGCATCAGTGCGGATGAGGTGGCGGAGTTTGCGCAGCTCGGCACGCTGGGCACAGAAGAAGACTGGCAGCGCCTTTTGAGCATATTGATCAAGGTTGAAACGGAGCTATCTGCTTCAGCGTATCCACGCCTGCTGGTGGAGATGGCCCTGATCCGCGCTGCGAGTCTCCCTCCGGCACGCATGCTTGCAGATGTGATACGGAAGCTGGAGCAGCTTGAGTCATCCTCCGGTAGCGCCGGGGCTGGTTCTGCTGGAGCAGGCTCGCACCCCCAACCTGCACCTCCGGCGCCGCAGGCGGTGGGTCAAGCTCCACTCCATGCAGCATCGCAGACATCACCACGTGCAGCACAATATACGCAACCACAATCGACACCACCGGTGCAGGATGCTCTGGTGCCGGATGATTCGGCCCCACCACCGCCGGATATTCCTCCGCCCACCGCTGAGCCTGAGCTGGAACCAGCCGCGGTTCCGTCTGCTGCCCCGTCCACTTCATCTCCCGCTTCATCTGCTGCGTTAGCTCCCGCAGGGACCAGCAATGCAGGTGGCTCGACCCAAGGCTGGGCAGAGCTGGCGCACTATGTGGGGACAAAAAACCCGCGCATCGGGGCGCTGCTCAATAATATAAGCCTGCTTGAGTTTGCTCCGCCGGTGTTGCGCTTAGGCGCCGCTGGAGGATCTTTTCTGCTGCAGCAGCTCAAGGACAAGGACACCTGCGAAAAAATCAGTGCGCTGGCGCAGACATTTACCGGGCAGAAGATCGTGCTCAAGGTAGAAGCGCTGGCCGCAGGGGAGGTGACTCCGTCGCTGCAGCAGAGCAAGCAGCAGCAGGAGAGTGACCGCTCGCGGCGTCTGCGCGAGGACGCGGTGAGCCACCCTGTCGTCCGCCAGGCGGTTGAGATTTTTGCCGGAAAAGTGGTGGCGGTCACGCCGAACGATAAGGGTTATGTGTAGGACGTTTTGGTAACATCCTGAATGAAATTGTACAATATAGAACAAAGGAGCAATGTTATGGCTAAAGGGATGGGTAACATGATGAAGCAGGCGCAGCAGATGCAGCGCAAAATGGAAGAGATGCAAAAAGAGCTTGAAACCCGTGAGGTGGAAGCAAGCGCCGGGGGTGGGATGGTTACCGTCCGGGTTAACGGAAAGCAACAGGTGCTCGGCATCACCATCGAACCCGACGCAGTCGATCCGCAGGATGTGAGTATGTTGCAGGATCTGATAATGGTCGCTGTCAACGAAGGGGTGCGTAAGAGTCAAGAGATGGTGCAAACTGAAATGGGTAAACTCACCGGTGGATTCAATATCCCGGGATTGTTTTAGGGTGCGCCGCCTGCACCTGGAATATTACAGCGGCCATCGATAGCCAGAGGCGTCGATGGCGTTGTTGTCTTCAGCACGGGCGGGTGTTTTTACGGAAATGAAAACAAATTCTCTTGAGAATGAAAAAATAAAACGCCATTTTATCTTATTGTAATTCTGGAAACCTTCATGCTAGAATCTACCCCTTCACTGCAACGTCTGATCGATGAATTGCGCAGATTGCCAGGCATTGGGCGCAAGACGGCCACCCGCCTAGCTTTTTTTATTTTACAGCAACCAGGGCATGAGGTGCGCAACCTCGCCCAGGCGCTCGCGGATGTGAAACAGAACGTGAGTCTGTGCGGGCGCTGCTTCAATATTACCGAGGTTGATCCATGCAAGATCTGCTGTGCGCAGGAGCGTGACGATACCATCCTGTGTGTGGTGGAGCAGCCGCAGGATCTGTTGGCGATTGAACGGGGACACGATTATCACGGGCGCTATCATGTGTTGCACGGCGTGCTCTCCCCGCTCGATGGGATCGGGCCGGAGGATCTGCGGATTTCGCAGCTGCTACAGCGGTTGGAACAGAGCCGGATTGCTGAGGTGCTGGTGGCGACAAACTTTTCTATGGAAGGGGAGGCCACTGCCCTGTATCTGAGCAAAGTGCTGGCGCCTCTCGGAGTTAAAGTTACCCGCCTGGCCCACGGAATCCCCGTGGGGGGCGATCTTGAATATCTCGATGCGGCGACCCTCAGTGGCGCCATTGTCCGCCGCCAGCAGATGTAGGATTGCACAAAGGGGGGCGGCACAAGTCGATCCGTTTCAGAACAGTTGTCTGAAACAGGGAGTTTTTCGTAGGCCCATACCTGGTTCGTCTGTGTTGAACGTAGGGTGTGAGTTACCTAGAAGACAGGGTGGTGACAGCGCCATCCATTGTTTGATTTCATTTAAACAGGAGGAAGCAATATGTCGCGTAAGATGGTAAACATCGACGGCAACACCGCTGCGGCTCATGTCGCACATGCGACCAACGAGGTTGTTGCGATTTACCCGATCACCCCTTCATCGGTAATGGGCGAAATTTCTGATGCCAAGAGTGCCGCCGGAGAAAAGAACATATGGGGAACCGTCCCCAAAGTGGTGGAGATGCAGTCTGAAGGTGGTGCTGCCGGTGCGGTACACGGCGCGCTGCAGGCCGGGGCTCTGACCACGACCTTTACCGCTTCGCAGGGGCTGCTGCTCATGATCCCCAATATGTTTAAGATTGCCGGTGAGCTTACCCCCACAGTTTTCCACGTATCGGCGCGCTCCATCTCTGCGCAGGCGCTCTCCATCTTTGGCGATCACTCCGATGTCATGACCTGTCGCTCCTGTGGCTGGGCTATGTTGTGTTCCAACACGGTGCAGGAGGTTATGGATTTCGCTTTGCTGTCGCAGTCGAGCACGCTGCGCACCCGGATCCCTTTCTTGCACTATTTTGATGGCTTCCGTACCTCACACGAAGTTCAGAAGGTGGAAGAGCTGAGCATGGACGATATGCGGGCCATGCTCGATGACGAGCTGGTACGGGCACACAGGGCGCGAGCGCTGTCGCCGGATCGTCCGGTTCTGCGTGGTACCGCGCAGAACCCTGATGTGTACTTCCAGGGGCGTGAGACCGTAACTAAATTCTACGAACCAGTGGCGGAGGTTCTGCAGGAAGAGATGGACAAGCTGGCCAAGCTGGTCGGGCGTCAGTATCACCTGGTTGATTACGTCGGGGCGGAAGATGCTGAAGATGTCATTGTGGTGATGGGTTCCGGTGCTGATACCGTCGAAGAGCTGGTGGAATACCAGGTGTCGCAGGGGAAAAAGGTTGGGGTTGTAAAAGTACGCCTGTTCCTCCCGTTCCCGACCAAAGCCTTTGTCGAAGCGCTGCCCGCCAGCGTAAAGAATATAGCCGTTTTGGATCGCACCAAGGAGCCCGGCTCCATTGGGGAGCCTTTGTACCAACTGGTGCGCACCGCCATCGGCGAAGCGATGGAAGCGAAAATCTACCGCGGTCAGGGCTATCCTAAAATAGTTGGGGGACGCTTCGGCCTGGGCTCCTACGAATTCACTCCGGCCATGGCGCAGGCAGTGTTCGACAACTTCCATGCGGCCACAGTGAAGAACCACTTTGTGGTCGGCATCAAGGACGATCTCACCGGTAACAGCCTTGACTTCGATCCGACCTTTTCGGTCCCGTCCGATTGCTACGCGGCTATGTTCTATGGTCTGGGTTCCGACGGCACCGTGGGGGCGAACAAAAACTCCATCACAATTATCGGCGAAACCACCGATAACAACGTGCAGGCCTACTTTGTGTACGATTCCAAAAAGGCCGGCAGTGTAACCATCAGCCATCTGCGCTTCGGTGAAAAACCGATCAAATCACCATATCTCATCGACAGTGCTGACTTTCTGGCATGTCACAACTTCTCCTTTCTGGAGAAGTACGACATGCTTAAAAACATCAAGAAGGGTGGCACCTTCCTCCTCAACAGCCCGTATAGCAAGGATGAGGTCTGGGACAATATTCCCAAAGAGGTACAGCAGTACATTGTGGATAAAGAGCTGAGGTTCTTCGTCATTGACGGCGTACACCTGGGCGAGGAGATCGGCCTCGGTCCCCGCATCAACGTCATCATGCAGACCGCGTTCTTCAAGATCTCCAATATCATCCCGCTGGAGACTGCGCTAGCCGAGATCAAGGAAGCCATTGTCAAATCCTACGGCAAGGCCGGCGAAAAAGTGGTCAACATGAATAAGAAAGCTGTTGATCTGGCGCTGGAGCACATTGCAGAAGTGAAGCCGGGTGCGGTTAACAGCAAACTGCGCATCCACGGCGCCATTGAGGGTGAAGCCCCTGCGTTCATCAAGAACACTACGGCAGCCATTATTGAAGGGAAGGGGCAGGATCTGCCTATTTCCGCGATGCCGTGCGACGGAACCTTCCCCGTCGGTACCGCCAAATACGAGAAGCGCAACATCGCAGTTAATATCCCCGTGTGGGAGCCTGAGCTCTGCATTCAGTGTGGGATCTGCTCCTTTGTGTGCCCGCATGCCTCTATCCGCATGAAGGTCTATGCGCCAGAGGATCTGAGTGGCGCGCCGGCAACGTTCAAGTCCATCGATGCCAAGGGCAAAGATTTTGCGGGTCAAAAGTACACCGTTCAGGTAGCGCCGGAAGATTGTACCGGCTGTGGGGCGTGTGTGTTCAACTGCCCGGGTAAGAGCAAGGTAGAGGAGGGCAAGAAGGCCATCAACATGACCTTCCAGGCGCCACTGCGGGAGAGCGAAGCCCAAAACTGGGAGTTCTTCCTCGAATTGCCCGATGTAGATGAAAGCCTGGTCAAACGTCACACCCTGAAGGGGAGCCAGTTCCTGCCGTCCATGTTTGAGTTCTCCGGTGCATGCGCCGGTTGTGGTGAGACGCCGTTTGTGAAGCTGCTCTCCCAGCTGTTCGGGGATCGTGCTCTGATCGCCAACGCTACCGGATGCTCTTCCATCTATGGCGGCAACCTGCCCACTACTCCGTGGACAACCCGCAAGGATGGTCTTGGCCCGGCGTGGAGCAACTCTTTGTTTGAAGACAACGCCGAGTTTGGCTACGGCATGCGTCTGACGGTGGATAAGTTCAACGAATATGCCCTTGAGCTCCTCGCGGGTGCGGCAGAACAGTTGTGCAAGGCCGGTGGTGAGTATGCAGACCTCATCAAAGAGATTCAGCAGGCGGACCAGAGTACGCAGCAGGGGATCGACGAGCAGCGTGCGCGGGTAGCCAAACTCAAGCAGGGGTTGGAGCGCTGCCCCGATGCCAACTCCAAGCAGCTTCTGTCCGTAGCGGATTACCTGGTCAAGAAATCTGTCTGGGCAGTTGGCGGAGACGGCTGGGCCTATGACATCGGCTATGGCGGTCTGGATCATGTCCTTGCCTCTGGTGAGAACATCAACGTTCTGGTACTTGACACCGAAGTGTACTCCAACACCGGTGGGCAGGCCTCCAAGGCCACTCCGCTCGGGGCGG
The DNA here is from genome assembly GCA_964444945.1 of uncultured Desulfuromonas sp. Classification (GTDB taxonomy): domain Bacteria; phylum Desulfobacterota; class Desulfuromonadia; order Desulfuromonadales; family Desulfuromonadaceae; genus JAIVHC01. The sequence continues at coordinate 11,379 of CAYUJC010000029.1, read as the reverse complement.
TGGCGCAGTTTGCCGCCGGAGGGAAGCGCATGGGCAAGAAGGACCTGGGCATGATCTGCATGACCTATGGCAATATCTACGTCGCCAAGGTCTCCCTGGCCAATCCGGCTCAGTGCGTCAAGGCTTTCATTGAAGCTGAGTCATACGAAGGGCCCTCTATCATCATCGCTTACAGCCACTGCATTGCCCACGGTATTAACATGGCCACCGCCGTAGATGGATGTAAAGCTGCGGTAAATTCTGGTCATTGGCCCCTGTTCCGCTACGATCCACGCCTGACTGAACAGGGTGAAAATCCGCTGCAGCTCGACAGCAAGGCCCCGAGCATAAGTTTTGAGGAGTTCGCCTATGGCGAAAACCGCTTCCGGGTACTGAAGAAAAGTCAGCCGGAGGTCGCAGCAAAACTGATACAACAGGCCAACGAAGAGACCGCAGCGCGTTACGATCTGTACATGAAATTGGCCGCCATGGATCCTGATTGCGGCACAGATAAGTAAATAAGTAGATAAAAGCGCTGTTCCATCAAGCAGCAACAACCAAAGCTCCCGCCATACTTAACGTGTGGTGGGAGCTTTGGTGTTTTTGTGGCGGGGCTTCGGCATAAGAACAGTTCAGCACCGGGCTAAGACCTTGCACCCTTGTGATGCCGATGATATAAAGAGGAGCGGAGCCCAATGGTGGAAATGCTGGGGATTGGGCGGCCTGTGGCTTCTACATGCCCGTGTACCTGGCTCCGATGTTTACCCCTGTTTCAAATCACTTCTTCCTGCGGGAGAATCCATGTACAGCGCCCAGTCAAATTTTGAACTCTACGAAGCAGAGCTAGCCCAGATAAATACCATAATTAAGCACCTGCTCAAGGCCGCACAGGCCAAGGCAATATTTCTGGTGGATAAAAACGGGCTGATGATCTCTTCCACAGGAGAGGTGGCCGGACTTGATATCACCAGCCTGGCGTCCCTGACGGCAGGGAATATTGCCACCACCGGTGGACTGGCTAAACTGATTGGCGAGAAGGAGTTTTCCATTCAGTTTCACGAAGGGGAAACCGATAGTATCCACCTCTCCATTGTTGCAGGCAGGGTTATCCTGGTGGTTATTTTTGACTCCAGTAGCTCCCTCGGGCTAGTGCGCTTGCGGGTTAAGCGTGCCAGCACGGCATTGACTCAGGTGTTTGAAGATATTTCTCGACGTCAGGAACAGCAGAGCGCGACCAACTACAGTGCCAATCCGTTTGCTGAAATCACCGATGACGACATAGATAATTTGTTTAACTGAGGGATAGCCGCAATGTCGTTTATAAATCATGCGTCGCGCGAAATAAACTGCAAGATCGTCTATTACGGCCCCGGTCTGTGCGGTAAAACCACCAATCTGCAGTATGTGTACCAGAAAACTGCCCCTGCATCGAAAGGGAAGATGATATCCCTGGCCACCGAGTCAGAGCGCACCCTGTTTTTCGATTTTCTCCCCCTGGCATTGGGTGAAGTGCGCGGTTTCAAGACCCGCTTTCACCTGTATACAGTTCCAGGGCAGGTGTTCTACGATGCGTCGCGCAAGCTGATTTTAAAAGGGGTGGATGGAGTGGTGTTTGTCGCAGATTCTCAGGAAGAGCGCATGGATGCCAACATTGAGAGCTTGGAGAATCTACGCGATAACCTGGACGAGCACGGTTATGATCTGGATAATATGCCGTTTGTAGTGCAGTACAACAAGCAGGATCTGCCCAATATCAGCCCCATGGAAGAACTGCAGAAATACCTCAATCCACACAAAGTACCGGAATATCGTGCCTGCGCCATGACCGGAGTAGGGGTTTTTGAAACGTTAAAAGCGATAGCCAAGCTGGTTTTGCTCGATCTTAAAAAGGGTGGACGCTGAAATTTACCCGCCGCTCCCGCAAAAATATCACAAATAGACCTTGACACTCCGACCCCGTTTCCGTATATTCCGGAGCTGTCGCAACGACACATTCCCTGGTAGCTCAGTCGGTAGAGCAGGTGGCTGTTAACCACCCTGTCGCTGGTTCGAATCCGGCCCGGGGAGCCAAAATTTTAAAAGCACTTGCAGGTTTTTCCTGCAGGTGCTTTTTTTTGGTTTGCCCAGCGTAGCTGGCAAACCCGGCCTGTTGGAAGAATACAGGCGAGGCTCGTTCGCGCGCTCTGGGTGAGAATGCATACTCAAAAGGGAGAGTGGAGCGGTAGAGAGCCTCTGCTGCGCCGGCTTATCTCCTGCTCAATGCTCTTGCCTTCGCCATCATTTACGGGAGAGATTCAATGCGCTAAGCGATGGTGACCCTTTCATCACGGTAAATGTCCTGAATGAGATGCAACAGTGCTACCCCCTCTGCAAACGGGCGCTGAAAGACCTTCCGCCCCGAGATCATCCCCATACCACCCGCGCGTTTATTGATGACAGCCGTGCGCGCCGCATCAGCGAAATCATTCTCCCCGGATGGACCTCCCGAATTGATGAGCGGTGCTCGTCCCATGTAGCCGTTCGCAACTTGATAGCGGGTCATTTCGATGGGATGGTCACCGGGGGTGAGGTCTGTATAGACGCGCTCACTCGTTCTGCCGAATTTAAGGGCGCGAAACCCTCCGTTTGACTGCGGTGCTTTCTGTTTCAGAATGTCCGCTTCGATGGTAGCGCCTAAGTGGTTGGCCTGTCCCGTCAGGTCCGCAGCGTCGCTGTAATCGACGGCGCTGGTCGTAAACGCCTTATTTCGAAGGTAGCACCACAGCACCGTAACCAGACCCAGCTCGTGTGCACGGGCAAAGGCTGCGGAGACCTCTTGAATCTGGCGGTCGGACTCAGGCGAGCCGAAGTACACGGTGGCGCCCACCGCTGCCGCGCCCAGGTCCAGCGCCTGCTCAACCTGGGCGAACATGATCTGGTCGTAGGCATTTGGGTACGACAAAAGCTGATTGTGGTTCAGCTTCATGATGAACGGAATTCGATGTGCGTATCTGCGCCCAACCGAACCCAATACTCCCAGTGTCGATGCGACGGCGTTGCACCCGCCTTCCAGAGCCAAGCGCACAATGTTCTCCGGATCGAAATAGGCGGGGTTTTTCGCAAAGCTGGCACCCGCAGAATGCTCGACTCCCTGATCCACAGGCAGGATAGAAAGATAGCCGGTTCCGGAAAGCCGGCCCTGGTTTATTATTGCCTGGAAGTTACGTAACACCTGTGGAGAACGGTCCGAAGGCAGAAGAATACGCTCAACGAAGTCGGGGCCCGGCAGGTGGAGTTTGTCGGCAGAGAAGCCTTTTGCCTTGTACGTCAACAACTCCTCAGCCTCTTCAGAGCCGAGAAGCTCGTGCAGTCTATCGTGTACGTTCATGAATATTACCTTTCTGGATGGGTGGCAAAACATATAAATTCAGGAACACTATTTCGCGATCTTCAGGAACTGCACAGGTTTATAGTTTGTGGCTTTCAGACTCATCCGGGGTCATATGGAGCCCCAACATATCAAAGTGCTTTGCAGTGGCGTCTGCAGGCTTTATGTTCTCCCTGCTTTAAGACGTCGCCTGATGTCAAAAAACATCATCCCGCCTATAATAGTCTGAACCAGTATGCCGATGCCCAGCAGGATGCGGTAAATGCTCATTAACGTACTGCTGTCGTAGTGAATCCATCCGAGCGCGGCGCGCAAGGTCGAAGTATCTTTTTCGTGTTCCTCGTATTCATGTTCTGCGCTGCTGGAAACAGGCGCTTCACTGGCTTCACTGAATTCTGCAATGGTGATCAAGAGGCCGCTGCCGGCTTGAAGGACGATAAACACGGCAATGATTATGCCGATGTTGCGGTGCAATTTTCTCATGTCGGATTGTTTCATTTGGTTTGCCTCCATAGGTTTACATGCGTAAAAAAGGCCCCTGCCTCAAAACCATACCTTAACCCCGGCCACAAAGGAGGTTATGCTCGTATCCTCACCGTCGGCCTCTGCCAGATCCGCGGTTTTGCCTATCTTTTGGCTCCACGAGATCCCTATATACGGGGCAAACTCCCGGCGGATTTCGTAGCGCAGCCGCAGCCCCAACACAATATCGTTGATCCCCTGGCCAACGCCGTATTCTTCTACCTCCTGGACGGCGATACTGGTCTCGAAGCGCGGCTGCAGGATCAGCCTCTGGCTGAGAAGAAGATCGTATTCGAATTCCAGTGCCGCCGAAAGATCGCCGTCCTCGCTCACGTAAGCGGTCGCCTGCGTTTCGAACCAGTAGGGGGCGAGTCCCTGGACACCGAAGGCGGCGAAGCCGCGGGTCGGTTCGGGGCGAAAATCATAACGGATACCGGCCTGGATGTCCCAGAACGGGGCGATAGTGCGGCTGTAGAGCAGTTCGGTTTCTATCTCTTCAGCCTTCTCCTCATCGAAGAGGTAAGTCCCCTCGCTCTTGAAGTAGAGTTTGTTGTAGTCGCTGCCGACCCAGCCCTGCACATCCCAGAGGAGCTGTTCTTTCCCCTCCCTGGACTGGTATTCCAGCCGATCGCCACGAAAGACGGCAAAGAACTCGTTGTCGTGAATGGGCTGAATGTCGAAATTTTCCTGGGGCGGCGATCCGGGATCGTCGGCGTATTTGCGGATCTCCTCGCCCGCTGGCGGTCCGGGCGCAGCTTTATGATAGCCGGGGGGAAAGCCCCGGTCCTGCGGGTCCGCCATCGGGTTCTCCAGGGCCGGTGCGGAGATCGGAACGAGGAGTACGGCACACAGCAGCAGCAATTTTTTCATGATCTCTTCTCCTTTCAGGCAACCCGAACGACCTGAAACATGCCTGCTTCCATGTGGTAGAGCAGATGACAGTGGAATGCCCAGTCTCCCTTTTCGATGGGGGTGATCAGGGCGCTGAGCACCTCACCGGGTTTGGTCAGAAGGGTGTGCTTGAAGGGCAGCTTGTCCGCGCCGTTCTCCAGCTGCATCCACATGCCGTGCAGGTGAATAGGGTGTTCCATCATGGTGTGGTTGACCAAAAAGAGACGCAGGCGCTCGTTATGACGAAACAGATAGGGGCCGGGATGCTCGCTGAATTTCTTGCCGTCGAAGGAGAACATGTAGCGCTCCATATTGGCGGTGATGTTGATGGTCATCTCCCGCTCAACCGCTTCAGGGTAGGGCTGTGGTTCGGTGGAGACAAGATCGGCGTAGGTCAGAACCCGCCAGCCGTTGGCGCCGAGACCAAGGCCCGGCTCGTCCAGACGGTATTTGGGCTGCATAATTGTCATGGCAACATTGGCATTGCCCTTGTCCGGCTTGAAGGGTGTCGGCCCGTTGGGCCCTGGAATGCGGGGATCGCGTTGCGCTGGGTTGTCGGCGTGCCCCATCTTGCCATGCTTCATTGCCGCCATGCCGTCGTGGGCCATCATCGGCCCCATACCGCCCATGCCGCCCATGCCGATGTCCTCCAGCCGCCGTACCGGGCGCGGGCGCAGGGGGGGGATCTCGGCTGCCATCCCCATCTCGGGAGCGAGGGTGCCGCGGGTGTAGCCACTGCGATCCAGGGATTCGGCGAAAAGAGTGAAAGCCCGGTCTTGCCGGGGCCTGACCAGCACATCATAAGTCTCGGCCACGCCGATGCGAAACTCGTGCACCGGGACCGGCCGTACCGCTTTGCCGTCGGCCATCACCACCTCCATCTCCAGCCCCGGGATCCGCACGTCGTAGTTGGTGGTGGAAGAGGCATTGATGAAGCGCAGACGGATGGTTTCGCCCGGATTGAAGAGGGCCGTCCAGTTCATGTCCGGCGAGTGGCCGTTCATAAGGAAGGTGTAGGCATAACCGGTCACATCCGCCAGGTCGACGGGGTTCATCCGCATTTTGCCCCAGGCCATCCGTTCGGCCAGGGTGTTCTTGAAACCGCGCTCACCCACATCAGCGAAAAAATCCCCGACGGTGCGTTGCTGGAAGTTGTAATAATGCCCCATGAGGTTGATGTTGCGGAAGATGGTCTCCGGGTCCGTAAAAGACCAGTCGGAAAGCACCACTGCGTAGTCCCGGTCGAATGCGAACGGTTCCCCGTCTTTCGGATCGATTATCAGGGGGCCGTAGGTGCCGGTCTGCTCCTGGAAGCGGGAGTGGCTGTGATACCAGTACGTTCCTGCCTGCTTGACCCGATACCGGTATGCATAGGTCTCTCCCGGCTGGATGCCGTTGAAGTTCACCCCCGGGACCCCGTCCATCCGAAACGGCACCAGAATCCCGTGCCAGTGGATCGAAGCGTGTGCGGTGTCCATCAGCTGGTTGGTCACATTGAGAATCACATCGTCACCCTCGCGCAGATGGACCAGTGGCCCCGGCACTGTGCCGTTGATAGCGGTGGAGATCCCCTCCCGCCCGTCGATGTGAATCGGCGCATACCCGATGTTGAGGTCGTAACGCCGCTGGGGGGTTGCGCTGTTGATTCCCGCATTGGCGCTCAGGGCCCAGCTCGGCAACGGCAGGGTGCAGTGAAGCCCCGCCAGAAAAAGCCCCGCTCCGGTTGCCTTGATGAAGTCCCGCCGAGAGATCTCCTTGTTGCGCCTCATACTGCTCTCCTCATGTGTATCGGGGTGGCACGGTAGCGCTGGCGCTGTTTTGCAAAAAGGAGCGCCACCAGCGCCGCTTATTCAGCCTTTTTTCCTGTAAATTCTAATATCTGCGATAGTTGCTGCCGGGGCAGGTCCACCCCCGGTCGCCGAACTCGAGGCGGCACTGAATCAGATGCTCATCATATCTCTGGTCCAACAGGGAGCGTAGTTCCGTTATCCGCTCTGACACGGCTCTTACTTTATCTGGATCAGGATCTCTCTGATCCCAAAGCATTTCCATCTCCATCTGTTTGGCACCCAACTCCTGGCGCAGAGGTAAGACGTCCTGCATAAACCGGGAGCGCATCTGATACCATTGTTCACGCTGTTCAGGGCGCATGTCCTGCCACCCCTGCGGATTGGGGTTCACTCCGCGCCCATACCCCTCTACCCCGCGACTCATCATCCCCGGCCCGCGCCCGTAATAACCCGTTCCGGGGCGCATCATCTCCATCACTTCATATTCTTCCACCGCCACACTGGTTTGGACCCCGCTTAAACTGAATATGGAACACACGGCGGTTGCAATTAGTACAGTGCGCAGCAAAGGCTTTTTCATGTCATCGTTCCTTTTTTTTGTAGTTGTCTGGTGCAAAAAATGTGCATATTTCAGACATTTTGAATTACGCTTTGCAACTTCTGTCCGATGATGGTGGCGATTTTCTGGAGTTCAGCGTTGTCTATCGCCTGCATGGAAGCGCTTGGATCGATGGCGGCAATTTCAACCTCCCCCTGGAGCGTTTCCTGCACGATAACATTGCAGGGCAGCATCGTGCCGACCTTGTCCTCCGCCTGCAACGCCTGGTAGGCAAAAGGGGGATTGCACGCACCGAGGATGCGGTAATTTCTGAACTCGACATCAAGTTTTTTCTTCAAGGTGTCCTTGACGTCGATTTGGGTCAAAATCCCGAAACCTTCCTCCTTCAAAGCCTGGGTTACCCTGGAGACAACCTCCTCAAAATCTGCCTGAACTTTCTTACTGTAGTAATATGACATAGCCATCCCCTTTCCTCTCTTTTCCTCTGGGTTAAATAATTAGTGTGTATGCTCAGCCTTCAAGGTCCTTTTTAATGCGCTCAAATTCTTCCTTGGAGATTTCGCCTTTGGCGTAGCGCTTTTTCAGGATTTCCGTTGAGTTTTCTTCTGGCGACCGTGCTGACGTGCCGGCGGTCTTGGTGAGATAGATGCCAAAGTAGGCAACGGCAATCACAATAATTATCATGAGAATCATCATAAAAATTCTCCCATATCCGCTATACAGCATATGATCCCACCCCCGCATGGAGCCGTCCATAGGATGATATGCACATCCAGAGAAGAACATTATAGGAATAGCTGCTTTGCCGAAGAGCAAAAGTTTTGTTTTCATGCTTCACCTTCCTGTTTTAAAAATTGGCGCCGCCGGCGGCGCGCAAGCGCTGTTGTGCTACAGTATCCAAATCTAGCGTACGAAGCAGGGATGAGCAACCATCAGGCCATTGAAAAAGTTCGCTCCGAGAATTTTTAAATAGGGGGAAGCCGAAAATGTGATTCTGTGCGCCCCATCCGCGCTCCCGCTAAATCATCAGGTTTCGAACCAAGTTCAGGATGACGCGCGGGTATGTTTTCTGGTAGGGTGCTGACGCCAAAATGTTGGTGTGGTTGGGAGTTGACGGAGGTATATCCTTGCCGTGCCCGCCACGTTGCCATCTTCAGGATCTTGATAACACGTATTTAAATTATAGAGCATTTTCAGGGGAGCACACGTTTATGGGGTTGTTATCCAATACTGTCAGTTTGACTGCTTTTGAGGTTGTGGGCGCCGCGCCTCAGCAGGATCTAATGCCGTGGATTGAAGCGCAACTACAACAGCATGCGTTCAGTTCCATCGAGCACAGCAGCGAAGAATTATCCCTTGGCTGGGTCGAGCTGGATGATTTTCAGGCGCGGGATTTTACCTCTCCCGGTGCATGGTGGCGGGAGAACTATGTAACTTTTTCTCTGCGGCGTGATCAGCGCCGTCTCCCGGCAGCGCTGGTCAAGGGGGAGCTGAAGCGTGAACAGGATAAGTTCCTGGCACAGAATCCGACATTTCAGCGCGTGCCCAAGAATGAGAACGAAGAACTGAAAGAACTGGTGCGGACCCGGCTGCTGGCCCGGGTGCTGCCGAGCCCGACCGTCCTCGATGTGCTGTGGGATACCCAGAAAAATCAGCTGCTTTTCGCCAGCGCCAGTAAGCGCGCCATCGATGATCTGGTCGATCTGTTCAGCAAAAGCTTTACCGGGTTGCGGCTGGTGGTAAAACATCCGGCCGCACGGGCGCGCAGCGTAGTTCCGGCTGCGCTCGTCGAGGCGCTGAACGCCACCCTGACAACCGCAGTCGATGCGCCGGTCACTCAGCAGATAGAGCAGAACGCGTGGCTGGGGCACGAGTTTCTCCTCTGGCTCATGTATCAGACCACCAACAGCGATTCGGCTTATCGGGTTGCATGCCCCGGCCCGGCGGCTGGCGGAGAGCCATTTCGCGCCTGGCTCGATGAACGGATGGTGCTGGGCGGCAGCGGCAGCGAAGGGGTACAGAAGGTGACGGTGTCTGGCCCGCAGGATAACTTTGAGGAGGTGTGTGTGGCTTTGCGCCAGGAGAAACAGATGTCGGAGGCGACTATCTACCTGGATAAATATGAGCATCAGTGGCGCACGACCCTCAAGGGGGAGCTGTTTCAGTTTGGTTCCTTCAAATGCCCGGCGGTCAAAATCGATAAAAGCGCGGCGGTGGAGGATGAACAGCAGGCGGTATTTTATGAGCGGATCCATGTGCTCGAAGAGGGGTTGCAGTTGTTTGATAGTCTGCTGCGCACCTTTTTGGAGCGGCGCCTCGGTTCTGAGTGGGAGAATATCGCGGTTTCCATGCGCAAGTGGCTCGACGAATGCTGATTCGTTCTTGAACTTGTCAGACTGTAGTTTTTACGCTAGTATCGCCTTTTGCTTTGCATCATCTTTGGCATCATCCTGGAGATAATATTCTATGCCCGAAGAACAAGAGTTTATTCCAAAGTGGATCGCGTGGGAATCCACCCGGCGCTGCAATTTGAGTTGTGTGCACTGTCGTTGCTCCTCCGATATGGAGGCGGCGGCCGGCGATTTTACCACTGAAGAAGCATGCAAAATGATTGACGACATCTGCGAGGTGTCGAAGCCGGTGATGGTGCTCTCCGGTGGCGAACCGCTGATGCGTCCGGATATCTTTGATATCGCCCGCTATGGTACCAGCAAGGGGCTGCGGATGTGTATAGCTACCAACGGCACTCTGGTTACGGACGAAGTGTGCGCGCAGATGAAAGATGCGGACATCAAGATGGTGTCGCTGTCGCTGGATGGCTCCACTGCCGAGATTCACGATAACTTTCGCCAGTGTGAAGGGGCGTTTGACGGCGTGGTCCGCGCGGCGGAGGCGTTTCGGCGTAACGGCATCAAATTTCTGATCAATTCATCCTTTACGAAACGCAACCAGCACGATATCGCCGGCACGTTTCGCGTAGCCAAGGAACTCGGGGCGACAGCCTGGTATATGTTCATGATTGTTCCCACCGGGCGCGGCGAGGAGATCATGAATGAGCTGGTGAGCAAGGATGACTACGAAGATATTCTGACCTGGCACTACGCACAGGAAAAAAATGAGGATGAGATCCTCATGCGTCCTACGTGCGCGCCGCATTACTACCGCATTGTGCCGCAGATGGCGAAGGCGGAAGGGGTGGATTTCAAACGCCGCAGCCTGACTTTCTCCACCGGTGGGGGGAAGGGCTGTATCGCCGCCCAGTCTATCTGTCTGATCGACTGTTTCGGCAACCTGAAGCCATGCTCCTATTTCCACTCCAGCGTCGGCAACGTTAAGCAGATTCCGTTCAAAGAGCTGTGGTTCAACTCCAAGGTGTTCAACGATCTGCGTGATTTCTCCAAATATAAGGGCAAGTGCGGCGAGTGTGAGTTCATCAATGTCTGTGGAGGCTGCCGCGCCCGTGCCGATGCGGTCTATGGCGATTATATGGCTGAAGAACCGTTCTGTAATTATATTCCGGTGCGCACCCGCAAACGGCTGAAACAAGAAGCGGCAGCTCAAGCGGGAAGTAAGACGGAAAATTAGGCGGAAGACCAGGTGGTACGGAACTGATGTTCACCTATTCTTTATTTCTTTAAATAAAAGGACTTGAGTTATGGCGACAGAATACAATTTTATCAAAGCGTGTTGGGGTGAGCCGGTAGAGCAGGTGCCGGTGTGGCTGATGCGTCAGGCCGGGCGTTATCTGTCCGAGTATCGTGCTGTACGCGCCAAGGGGGAGGGTACTTTTCTCGATCTGTGCAAGGATCCGGCGCGCGCCGCTGAGGTAACCATTCAGCCTATCGATATCCTCAACGTCGATGCCGCCATCATGTTCTCTGACATTCTTACTGCGGTAGAGCCCATGGGGATGGATTTGGACTTCACCCCCGCGCCGGTGTTTGCCAATCCGGTCCGCACCCGCGCCGATGTCGAGGCGCTGCTGGTGCCGGAAGATATGGGGGTGGCGCTACCGTATATCCCTGATATTATCGGGCGCCTGCGCAAGGCTTTTGCAGGGCGGGTGCCGCTGATTGGTTTCGGTGGCGCACCCTTCACCCTGGCGTGCTATATGGTTGAGGGGAAGGGAAGCAAGGATTTTGCCAGTCTGAAGCAGATGATGTATGGCGATCCCGAACTCTATCATGCCCTGATGGAGAAGATCACCACCCTCGATATTCGCTATCTGCAGATGCAAATCGAAGCTGGCGCGCAGGCGATCCAGATCTTTG
>CAYUJC010000028.1:0-30478 GCA_964444945.1 uncultured Desulfuromonas sp. | reverse complement strand
AAATCAAGCAAAGGGATGTTTAGGCAATTCTGCACGCCGTGGTTATTCCAAACCTCCGAGAAAACCCCACCTGCATCACTCGAGGTCACCCGTTCAAGCTCAAAGCGCCCGCTATCAAGCCGCAAACCCGCCCGCCCCAAAGTGGAAAAAACTTCAATAAGAGGCAGCGTTTTAGCGTGCACATCCCCGAACAGCACCACTTCGAGCTGCAATATCTCCCCCCTGGTGTAATGACCGCTGCGTGTGGCCATAGGGGAGAGCACAAACGCCGGGGCGCCTTTCTGGTAACGCTTTAGTGCCAGCGGATCTGCAGGGAGTTGCGGTTCAAACAGCTGGCTGAAGAGGGCGGGCCTATGTTGCAAAACCTGGCGCGCAGCGGTGCGCATGCGCCTGCGCAGACGCAGCAGCGTCTGCATATCAATGTCAATGCTTTCGCCCATCCGACATTCTAACCGTAGATGCGCGAACTCCGCCTGTGCCAGCAAGGTTCGAATATCGTTTTGTTTTAGCAAGATCTACCTGCCTTTGGGTAAAGGGGAAAACAAGCGGCAGTACAGGGAGCCGATTGCTTTATTCCATCCCTTTTGCTAATGTGCGCAGGAATCGAAGCTGCATGGACTATGCGTGGCAATACAACCAGCATCCGGCTTCATTACCTGCATCCAGCACACAGTTTCTCCTATGCCTAACCACAGGACTCTTACCAATTATGTTCAAGTTTGATCTGTTGCACACAGATAAACATACCAAAGCCAGGCGCGGACGCCTGCAGACCCCGCACGGTGTTATCGAAACCCCGATTTTTATGCCCGTTGGAACCCATGGGGCCCTGAAGGCTTTGACGCCCGACCAGGTCCGTGCCACCGGCGCACAGATTATCCTGTCGAACACCTATCACCTCCATCTGAAGCCGGGTGAAAATCTGGTGGAAAAAGCGGGCGGGCTGCACAAATTCATGCACTGGGACAAACCTATCCTTACCGATAGCGGTGGGTTCCAGGTCTTTTCCCTGCCGAAGAAAAAAATCACCGATACCGGCGTGTTTTTTCGCCACGAAATAAGCGGTAAAGATGTATTTTTAGGGCCTGAAGAAGCCATGCACATCCAGAATAAACTTGGCGCTGACATTATCATGGCTTTTGACGAATGCATACCTTACCCTTGCAGCCATGAGTATGCAAAAAAATCGATCCAGAAAACTCTGCGCTGGGCCGGGCAGTGTCAGAGCGCGCACGCCCGTAAAGATCAGGCACTGTTCGCTATTGTACAGGGTGGAGTCTTCGCCGACCTGCGGCGTGAATGTGCCGAGCAGCTTACCTCCATGGATTTTCCCGGCTACGCCGTGGGCGGCGTAAGCGTCGGCGAGGGACTTGAATTACTCAAATCAGTGGTGGAAGATACCGAACCATTTTTGCCCGCGCATAAGCCGCGCTATCTCATGGGGGTGGGGTTGCCGGAAGATATTCTTGAGAGTATTGAGCGGGGCATGGATATGTTTGACTGTGTCATCCCCACCCGCTACGCCCGCAGCGCAACTCTGTTTACCTCCCATGGCAAACTGCGCCTGACCAACCGCTGCTACCGGCGTGATTTCTTCCCGGTGGATCCGCTCTGCGACTGCTACTGCTGTCGTAATTTCAGCCGCGCCTACCTGCACCATCTCTACAACGCAAACGAGATTCTCTCCGCAACCCTGGCGGCTATTCACAATGTGCACTTTTACCTGAACATGGTGGAGCAGGCACGCGCCGCGATCGAGGACGATAACTATCGGGAGTTTAAGCAGGAGTTTCTGGGTAACTACGGTTTCTTTGAGCGTAAGAAGGGCTAACCTAACGGTCGACTCTGCAATTCTGGGGTGTTTCCCAATTGCATGAACGCATGCGTACTTGAACGATGAAAGGTGGATTATTGGACTCAACCAGAGGGTTCAATCCGGAACGTGTGGTGCTGCTGAAAAAGGCGCTCACCTGCACCGCAGCGCAACTGTACCCTTTGGTGGCTAAGGCTGATACCGAAGTGCTCAGGGCTGCCCTTAAGAATGTTGCTCTGGGGCCGGAGCATATGCAGGCCATCCTGCAGCGCCGGGACCTTGACGCTGCAATCCTGACCTTGATATGCAGACATGCGTTGAGTCGCGCGCGCGAAGTGGCGAAGCCGCTATTGTCTCATCCCTGCATCAACCCGCAACAGATAAAAACGGTGCTGGATAAACTCCACCTGCTTGAATTACTCAATATCGCCATCCTGCCGGGGCAAGCTACAGATGTTCGCATCGCGGCGGAACACAATATATGCATGCGTCTGCCAACAACTGCGCTGGGTTCCAAGATAACCCTGGCGCGGCGCGCTACCTATCCGGTACTTGAAGCCCTGATGCGTGAAGGTGATCCACGCCTGCTTGAGCCGTGCCTGAACAACCCGCGGATGAAAGAGGTCGCGCTCAACAAGTTTCTGCGCGGGCAAAATGTCGACGGCGCAAGCATTAACACAATCGCCCGCCACCCGCGCTGGAATAAGCGCCCGAACATCCGGCGCGCAATCCTGAGCAACCGGCATACTTCAAGAGACCTGTTTGCCCAGTTCCTCCCGGGGCTCCCTGCGGAGCAGGCCCGCCAACTGCTTTACAGCAAACACCTGCAGTACTGCCAAAAAGAGTGGGTCCGCGACATTTTAGCGCAAGCAAACACCCGCAAAGGTTAATCCAGCGCCACCACAAAACCGCTACCGAACCCTGCCGTCAACATGCGGGCGCGCCCTTGTTCGGCCGCCGCCAGAGAGTCGAATTTCCCAGCTCTGACCCGAAAATAGTGCTGCCCGTTGACCAGGGCGGGACGAATTTCGGCAAATGTATACTCCTGCCGCAGAAGATCGCGCAGACGCACGGCATTATCCTCCAGCGCAAACGCACCAAGCTGAACACCGAAAGGTCCCTGCATAATATCCTGCGGCAGCTTAAAATATGTATCCCCGTGGGTATCGGTTTGGCGATATCCAAGGGCCGTCACCCGCACCGGAGCGGTACCCCGCCCGACCACATCGAGACTACTGGCAGCAGTGTAAGACAAGTCGATGATACGCCCCTCTACAAAAGGGCCGCGATCATTGATGCGCACCACTTCACTGCGCCCGTTGGCAAGGTTATCAACCTTGACAAAGACCCCCATGGGCAACGTTTTATGCGCGGCGGTCATGGCGTACATATCGTACACTTCGCCATTGCTGGTTTTGCGCCCATGGAATTTATCTCCATACCAGCTTGCAATCCCATCCTGGATAAACCCATCGTGCTCCAGGAGCGGGGTATAGCGCTTGCCATACACCTCGTACGGTTTCTGCCACCCTTTCAGTTTGGTGGGGGCTGGCCTGGTTGCTTCAGGCACTTCATGTAAATCTTTCCCCGGCAGCGGCAACTCTGCCCTGCGGGGTGAACCACACGCAGTCAGTGTAAGCAACATGATGAAGAACAGCAATCGGTGCATGTTTAATCCCCCAATGCAGCGCATACGCTTACCCAGGCAGCTACTCTTCGGTGCTACCCTCGGCTACAATCGTCATGGCGCGGAATTTTTCATAGCGCTGCTCCACCAGCTCTTCTGGTGTCAGCTTCTGCAACTCCTCCAGGTGATGTTTCAACTGCTCCTTGAGCTTGGCACATGCGGCAGCAACATCGTTGTGCGCCCCCCCGACGGGCTCGGAGACAACACCGTCGATTACACAACCCAACTCATCAATATCAGTAGCGGTCAGTTTCAGCGCTTCTGCGGCCTGCGGTCCTTTGGTTCCGTCATTCCACAATATCGCGGCACAGCCTTCGGGCGAGATCACCGCATAGATGGAATACTCCAGCATCAGAACCCGGTTTCCCACCGCGACAGCCAGGGCACCACCTGAGCCCCCCTCCCCGGTTATGGTTACAATTACCGGAACCTTCAGCGCCGCCATTTCGCGCAGGTTGCGCGCGATCGCTTCAGCCTGACCGCGTTCTTCCGCGCCAATGCCCGGATAGGCTCCCGGGGTATCGACAAAGGTAAAAATAGGCAGACCAAACTGCTCCGCCATTTTCATGACCCGCAATGCCTTGCGGTACCCTTCCGGGTTGGGCATGCCGAAGTTACGCACCACCTTTTCTTTGGTATTATGCCCCTTCTGGTGCCCGATTATGGCGCAGGGTTGCCCATCCAAGCGGGCAAAACCGCACACCAGTGCCGGATCATCGCCAAAAAGACGGTCACCATGCAACTCAAACCAGTCGGTAAAAATCCCATTGATGTAATCTAAGGTATATGGCCTGCGCGGATGGCGGGCCAATTGGGTGCGTTGCCAGCGGGTCAGTTTCGAAAATATGTCTTCACGCAACTTTTCCGCTTTGGCTTCCAGTTTTTTCAATTCACTACTGAAATCCACACTCTCCGTAGAATACTCACGCAGTTCATAAATCTTCTTGTTAAGATCAACCAGAGGTTTTTCAAAGTCCAGATATGCCAGCATTATGAATCTCCTGTTATGGCGTTAAACACTGCCCTGCTCCCCCGTCAGGTTAGAGGTGGAGGCTACAATCTAACACCACGTTTTACTTATCCTAAAAACGATTTTGTAAAATTCTACGCATAAGAAGAGCTTAGTAGGGTCCAAACTCTGGCGCACCGCTCTATTTTCCTGATTATTTCAGGCATACTATATAATTCACTCGAATGTGACAACGTTATATCCGAATAAATTTTCTACCGCCTGCACAAATTCATCACTGGCCGCGACCCCGAGTTCTTGTGCCGCCAAAATGCTGGTTTCGCTACGGTTGGGAACCACCACCAGCAACTCAACCCTGCAGGTACCGCTGTAGCGCATAATAGTGTGTTTTAACTGGCGCAGATGCTCTTCGGTCAGCCCTGGAGTGCTGAGCCTGATCTTTACTTTGCTGGTCTGGCGCTCTTTGACCATCTGCAACGGGATTATTTCATTGGCAAGAATCTTACTGCTGTCTTCGCCAGCATCGAGGGTGCCGTAAACCATCAGGGGATCATCCCCGTCCAGATATTCGGCAGCGGCCTGAAATGCTTCCGGGAACACCACCACCTCGACCGAACCAGTCAGGTCTTCCAAGGTGACAAACGCCATTCTGTCCCCTTTTTTGGTTATCAGCTCCTTGGATCCGGCCACCATGCCGCACACCCTTACTTCAGCCTTGTCTGGCATATCCACCAGACCAGCGCTGTCACAGGTAGCAAAGTTTTTAATATCTGCGGCATGGCGCGACAGGGGATGTCCGGTTATATAAAAACCCAGGGCTTCTTTTTCCCGCAGGAGCAGCTCTTTGTCCGGCCACTCCTCAAGGGCGGGCAGATCAGCATAGCCGTTGCCCCCGTGAGACAACATCTCATCGATCTCAAACAGCGACTCCTGCCCCTGCTGGCGCTCGCGCTGAATTTTCTGCCCAATTTCCATGGCGTCTTCCAGCACCGCCATGTACTGCGAACGCTTCCCTCCCAGAGAATCGAGGGCTCCGCAGCACACGAGAGCCTCTACCACCTTCTTGTTTACCTTGCCCAACTCCACCCGCTCACAAAAATCGTGCAGCGACTTAAACGGCCCCTCTTCGCGCATTCGTATAATCGATTCCAGCGCGGCGCTTCCAACTCCCTTTACCGCCCCAAGGCCAAAGCGGATCGCATTTTCATACACCGTAAACGAGCGGATGGAGGCGTTAATATCCGGCGGCAGCACCGCGATCCCCATCGCGCGCACCTCGGCGATATTTTTTATCACCTTGTCAGTATTTTCCATATCTTCGGTGAGGAGTGCCGCCATGAATTCCACCGGATAGTGCGCTTTAAGATATGCAGTCTGATATGCTATGAGAGCATATGCGGCAGAGTGTGACTTATTGAACCCATACGCGGCAAATTTAGCCATAAGATCAAACACCGCTTCAGCTTTTTTCTCATTCAGCTTGTTTTTCCGCGCGCCGGCCATAAAGAGCTCTTTTTGCTTCTCCATCTCTTCGGCCTTTTTCTTGCCCATGGCGCGGCGCAGCAAATCCGCGCCCCCAAGAGAATAGTTGGCCAGCACCTGCGCAATAAGCATAACCTGTTCCTGATACACGATGACCCCATAGGTATCATCAAGAATAGGTTCGAGCTGCGCAAAATCGTAGACAATCTTCTTCTTGCCGTGCTTGCGCAGAATAAAGTCGTCCACCATCCCCGAGCCAAGGGGGCCAGGGCGGTACAGGGCGCAGGCTGCGATAATATCTTCAAAGCAGTTGGGTTTGAGCTTGACCAGCAGCTCCTTCATCCCCGAGGATTCAAGTTGAAACACCCCGGTGGTGTCGCCGTGGCTCAAGAGCGCATAGGATTTTTCATCGTCCAGGCTGATCTCATTCAGATCAAATTCCGGATTGCTGCTGGCGTGGATCAAATCCAGCGCTTTGTCGATAACCGTAAGGGTTTTAAGTCCGAGGAAGTCGAACTTGACCAGGCCGATCTTTTCCACATAACTCATCACAAACTGAGTTGCCTGATTGCCGGATTTTTGGTCTGTGTATAAAGGGAGATAATCGGTCAGGGGTTCCGGCGTAACTACGAGCCCGGCGGCGTGGGTCGAGGCGTGGCGCGTCAATCCTTCAAGACGCAGGGCAATACTGATCAATTCCTTAACGCGCACATCCTTTTTGGCCAGGTCCTGCAGACGCGGTTCCTGTTTTAACGCTTCACTGAGGGTGATATTCAGCACCGTCGGCACCATCTTGGAGATCTTATCCACTTCTCCGTACGGCATGTTGAGCGCACGCCCCACATCACGAATAACCCCCCTGGCTCCAAGGGTGCCGAAGGTGATGATCTGGGCCACATTGGCTTCGCCATATTTCTGCTGGACAAACCGAATGACCTCTTCACGCCCATAGATGCAGAAATCCACGTCGATATCGGGCATGGAGATCCGCTCCGGATTGAGGAACCGCTCAAACAGGAGATCGTAGGGCATCGGGTCGATGTCGGTTATCCGAATCGCATAAGCCACCAGACTGCCGGCGGCGCTGCCACGCCCTGGTCCGACGGGGATATTGTGATCTTTGGCCCAGTTGATAAAATCGGCTACGATGAGGAAGTAACCTGGAAACCCCATGCTTATTATGGTCTCCAGCTCGCGCTCAAGGCGCTGCTGATACTGCTCTTCATCTACCGAACCAAAAGCGGGGTTCTTTACCCTTATGGCGGCGATGCGCTCCTTGAGCCCTGCATGTGCCATCTCAGTGAGCACTTCATCCAGGCTCTTATCTTCGGGTTTCTCATACTGGGGAAAATGGTAGGTGTTGAAATCAAATTCAACATTACACCGCTGCGCAATCTCAATCGTATTGCTCAGTGCTGCAGGGGCATAATTGAAAAGTTCGCGCATCTCGTCGGCAGAACGAACGTAAAAACCATCGTTGGGAAAACGCATCCGTTTTTCATCGTCCATGGTCTTCCCCGTTTGAATACACAACAGCACTTCATGCGCATATGCATCTTTTTGGGTCAGATAATGGCAGTCATTGGTCGCAACCAGCGGCAAGTCAAGATCGTTGCTCAGCTCGATCAGCCCGGTATTGGCCGTGGTCTGCGCGGGGATCTTGTTTTCCTGCAATTCAAGATACAGGCGGTTATTGTCAAATATCTGCGCCATCTGCTGGGTACGCGCTCTAGCCTCGTCCATGCAACCAAGATTGATCAGGGTGGGGATCTCCCCCCCCAAACAGGCTGTCATAGCGATGAGCCCTTCGTTATGCTCTGCAAGCAGCTCCCAGTCAATGCGGGGCTTATAGTAGAACCCCTCACGCGATGCCGCCGATACAAGCTGGCACAGGTTTTTGTACCCGGCTCTATTTTTGCACAACAGCACCAGGTGGTACGCAGCTTCGGATGAACCCCGCGCGTTCTTCTTTTCAAACCGGCTCGAGGGGGCAACATACACCTCGCACCCGATGATCGGCTTCACCCCTGCTTTAGCCGCGCGGGTATAAAACTCGATCGCCCCGAACATGTTGCCGTGGTCAGTTACCGCCACGGCGGGCATCTTCAGCTCCTTTACCCGGTCGATAAGCTCTGGAATACGGATGGCGCCATCAAGCAGGCTGTACTGGCTATGCAGATGGAGGTGCACAAAATCAACGTGTTTCATAGGTAATACACTTCATGAGAAAAACGGTTAAAGGGCAGGTAGAGGATGCAGGTACGCATATCACGGGGTTACCTGGCGGTCCACTTTTGCAGTGGCCTGCCAGGACTGATCGCAGTTACCCCTGGTGGCAGCGCTGTTATGCCAGAACACAGAGAATCAGCTACCACAGCTATCAAGGGGATCAAGACCAAGGTTCTGCAGCATGGTGGTGAGCGAAATCAGGGGCAGCCCGATAAGGGCGGTATAATCTGTCCCCCCAACCTGCTGCATCAGGGCGATGCCCAACCCTTCGATCTTGAACGACCCGGCGCAGTCAAACGGGGATTCACGTTCAAGGTAGTTTTTTATCTGTCTGCGGCTCAAGGCGCGCACCACCACAGTGGAAACCACACTTGCAGTCTGGGCCTGACCGCTGCGCGCATCCACAACGGCCAGACCAGTATAAAAATGGTGTTTTTTCCCCGCCATCCGCTCGAGCTGGGCCTGTGCGGTGGCCATGTCGCCGGGTTTGCCCAGAACACGCCCTGTCGCATCACAAAAAACCTGATCAGACCCGATAATAACTGCCTCCGGGCAGGTCGCGACCAAACTGCGCGCCTTGCCCAGCGCCAGATGTTTAACCTGCAGTTGTGGCGCCACGCCGGGGGTGATGGATTCAATAAAATCCGGCGCTACCGCCTTGAACGCAAGGCCCAGGCGTGCGAGCAGATCGCGACGGTATGGGCTGGAGGAAGCCAGAATTAGCAAGCGTTGCATAAATATAATTCTTAACTGACGTTAGGATTACTTATTCTGCTGCTGCGTCTGCCATTGTTCGAGCCAGTCCAGCAGTACGCGGGTTTTCTCTTCCATCAATGGCTTGTCGCCCCGGCTTTCGACATTCAACCGCACCACCGGCTCGGTGTTTGAGCTGCGTAGATTAAAGCGCCAGGCACCGAAATCCATGCTCAGGCCATCCACATGTTCAATGGAGCGTGCCTGCGGGGCGTATTCCTGTTCCAACGCTTCGAACGCCGCCGGCGCATTCTTCACGGTACGATTTATCTCCCCGCTGGCAGGGAAAGCTGCAATCCGCTCTGCCACCAGTTGGGATAACGGTTTCCCGCTTTTAGCCATCAATTCCAGCACCAATAACCATGGGATCATGCCACTGTCAGCATAGGAAAAATTTCGGAAGTAGTGATGCGCACTCATCTCTCCACCGTAAACGGCATCTTCTTTGCGCATCCGCTCCTTGATGAAGGCGTGGCCGGACTTGCTCTCAATCGCTATCCCCCCACCGGCTTCAACTATTTCCAGCGTATTCCATATCAGGCGCGGATCATGAACGATTCTGGCGCCGGGTTCTTTCTGCACAAATGCAGCAGCTAGCAGGCCGACGATATAATAGCCCTCAATGAATTCGCCCTTCTCATCAAACAGAAAACAGCGGTCGAAATCACCATCCCAGGCGATCCCGGCATCTGCACCATGTTCAACAATGGCGGTAGCGGTGGATGCGCGATTCTCAACCAGCAACGGGTTGGGAATCCCATTGGGAAATCTGCCGTCGGGGTTATGGTGCACTTTTATCATTTTACACGGCAGATGGGGTTCCAGGGCATCAAGAACCGGCCCGGCACAACCGTTCCCCGCATTTACAACTATTTTAAACTCCGGCAGGGGGCTGTCCAGGTAAGAGAGCAGATGTTTGATATAATCTGCACGTACATCCAGCGGTGTTACGGTTCCAAACCGGTGCGGATCATCGAACTCCGCCGCTTCCGCCAGTTTTTTTATTTCCACCAGACCGGTGTCGGCGCTGATGGGGCGTGCCTCTTCGCGCACCAGTTTCAAACCATTGTAATCTCTGGGGTTATGACTGGCGGTCACCATGATGCCGCCATCCATTTTTTCATGGAACGTGGCGAAATATACCTCTTCAGTGCCGCACAGGCCGATATCATACACATCGACCCCGGATTCAGTGAGCCCCAGACACAGAGCCTCGCTAAGGAGCGGGCTGGTAAGACGCACATCCTGCCCGACCACCACCCGCCGCGGTTGGAGGAACTGCGCATAAGCGCGCCCGATGCGATACACCACCTCTTCATCCAGTTCATCGGGAATTCTACCGCGAATATCATAGGCTTTAAAACTGGTAATCTCCATGGGGAATCCTTTAATTAAAGATGAGCGTTAAGTGAGTCACGCACCAGAAAACATAACGCTGGGCGCTGCCCCGCACCAGAACCAAATTAAACGAGCCGCTGAACAGCTCCTTACCCGAAGTGCTCCAGACGACGCTGACGCAACGGCTTTAAGTGCCAACAAGTGTAGCCTGAGCCTGAGCCGGGGTCAAACTTCATGTGCTCAGCCCCGCGCAAGAATAAGGCGCGCTGCGGCCGCCAGATCGGCGCAGACGTCGATGACGCCACGCTCAAGCCATGCTGTGGTCTGCGCCTGCTTCAGGGTCTGCTCTCCATATCCGGTCCGCACCAGAACAGGATGGCATCCAGCGCTGATGCCTGCTTGCAGATCAGCGCCCTTATCTCCTACCATGTACGAACGGCTAAGGTCGATGTTCAACTCCGCCGCCGCCTGCAGCAGCATCCCCGGCTCTCCCTTCCGACATGCACAAGTGCAGGTAAACTCTCCGCTTCCGGCGGTGGGATGATGGGGACACAAGTAGAACGCATCAACCGCGGTATGGTATTTCTTAAGCTCTGTCTGCAGATATTGATGCAGGTGCGCCACCTGGCTGTGGGTGAAATAGCCGCGCGCAATACCGGACTGATTTGTCGCAATCACCACCAGATACCCCGCCCGCTTCAGTTGGGCAATCGCCGCGGGGACTCCGGGGATAAAGGCAAATTCGCGCGGGTCTATGAGGTAGTCTTTCTCTACATTGACGGTACCGTCCCGATCCAGAAATACGGCTCTGTTTGGGGCCCTGTCTGGTGTTTTGTCCGGTGTCTGGCGCATCTATCAGGCTATTCCCACTCAATCGTGGCCGGTGGCTTGCTGGAGATATCGTAGGTTACCCGATTTATCCCTTTCACTTCATTGATGATTCTGTTGCTGATCCGCGCCAGGTCGGCATATGGCATGGGATACCAGCCCGCGGTCATAAAGTCTTTGGTTTCAACCGCACGTAGCGCGACGACGTACTCATAGCTGCGCCCGTCCCCCATGACACCGACACTTTTGACCGGCAGAAACACCGCAAAAGCCTGGCTGATCTTATCGTAGTGCCCACTGGTAACCAGCTCTTCAATATAGATAGCATCGGCCTGGCGCAGGATATCAGCGTACTCCTGCTTCACCTCTCCCAGTATTCTGACCCCAAGGCCAGGTCCGGGGAAGGGATGGCGCCATACCATGGAATGGGGCAATCCGAGCTCTTCCCCAATGGCGCGTACTTCATCCTTAAATAACTCGCGCAGGGGTTCAAGCAGCTTGAGTTTCATGTGCTCGGGCAACCCACCCACGTTGTGATGGCTCTTGATATTCTGCGCTTTGCCTGTTTTGGATCCGGCAGATTCAATAACATCGGGATAAATGGTTCCCTGCGCCAGCCATTTTACCTTGGGCAGATTCACCGTCTGCGCATCGAAAACCTCAATAAACATCCCGCCGATGATTTTGCGTTTCTGTTCCGGATCGGTGACCCCTGCAAGGGCCTGCATGAAACGCTCCTGTGCGTCAACGCGAATCACCCTGACGCCCAGACTTTCGGCAAAGGTCGCCATGACCTGGTCCCCTTCGTGCAGACGCAGCAGGCCATTATCGACGAAAACGCAGCTGAGCTGATCTCCGATGGCGCGCTGAAGCAAGGCCGCAGCAACGGAGGAATCCACCCCGCCGGAGAGACCCAGAACTACGTGTTCGTCCCCAACAGTGGCACGGATTCGCGCCACCGCATCCTCGATAATCTGGCCGGAGGTCCACTTCCCGGTGCAGGAACATAGTTTCCGCACAAAGGTGTTGATCAGCTCCTGCCCACGCGGGGTATGGTTGACCTCAGGATGGAACTGCACCCCATACAGATGTTTAGCTACATTCTGGACTGCACATACCGGCGCATTGGCGGTTGCGGCCACCACCTCGAATCCGGGTGCCACTACATCCACATGATCACCGTGGCTCATCCACACATGGCTGCGCCCATCAACAAAAAAACCTTCGAACAGCGGCCCCGGTGCGCCTTGCGCCAGCAGCTCTGCATGGCCATATTCACGTCTGCCGGCAGGGATAACGTTGCCGCCAAAATGTCGCATCAGCACCTGCATTCCATAACAGATCGCCAGCACCGGCACCCCGAGTTCAAACACCCCCCCATCCACAGTGGGGGCACCTTCTTCATATACCGATTGCGGCCCCCCGGAGAGAATGATGCCGTTGGGGTTAAACTCTTTAATGCTGGGCAAGTCCATATCAAACGGATGCAATTCACAGTAGACATGCGCTTCACGTACTCTGCGCGCAATCAACTGGGTATACTGGGAACCGAAATCTAAAATAAGAATTCTTTCGCTGTGCAGATCGGGCATGCTTGCTCCTGAAAATGTCGAATAGTCGTGTACATATTAGCTACGCCAGTTGAGTAAAGTTTGAAAGGGGCGACTACCCCGGCTGCCCGATACGGTAGTTTGGCGCTTCGTGGGTAATGCTGACATCATGCACATGGGACTCCCGCAATCCAGCGCTGGTAATGCGCACAAAGCGGGCCTTCTGTTGCAACTCTTTGATATTCGCACACCCGGTGTAGCCCATACCAGCGCGCAGACCACCTACCAGCTGGTGTACACTGGACGAGAGGGTTCCGCGATAGGGGACACGCCCTTCAACCCCTTCAGGCACCAGCTTGACTTCGCTCTCCACGTCTCCCTGAAAATAGCGATCCTTGCTACCCCGCTTCATGGCCCCAAGACTCCCCATCCCACGGTATGACTTGTAGGTGCGCCCCTGATACAGGATGGTTTCCCCCGGCGACTCATCCGTTCCCGCAAACAGCGAACCAATCATTATAACGTCTGCCCCTGCGGTAATAGCTTTGGGGATTTCACCGGAAAACTTGATCCCGCCGTCGGCAATCAGGGGGATACCAGCGCGACTGGTGACTGCCGCGACATCGGCAATGGCGGTAATCTGCGGCACCCCTACTCCGGCAACCACCCGGGTGGTGCAGATAGAGCCGGGGCCGATACCAACCTTGATCCCATCCACTCCAGCCTTAATGAGATCGGTGGCGGCGTGCGCAGTAGCAATATTGCCAGCTATCAGCTGCAGATCGGGGTAACAGCGTCTGATCTCGACGACACTCTCAACCACACCGCGCGAATGACCGTGCGCCGTATCTACAATCACCACATCCACCCCGGCTTTAACCAACAGCTCGATCCGCTCCATGCTGTCACCACCGACACCCACTGCCGCCGCGGCACGCAGGCGGCCGTATTCATCCTTGCACGCCAGCGGATATTTACGCACTTTTTCAATATCCTTGATAGTAATCAGCCCTTTGAGGACATAATCATCATCTACAACCAGAAGTTTTTCGATGCGGTGTTTATGCAGGTGAAATTTTGCTTCTTCAAGGGTGGTCCCTGGCGGTACGGTTACCAGATTTTTTTTGGTCATAACCTTTTCCACCGTCAGATCCAGCTGCGGTTCAAAGCGCAAATCCCGGTTGGTGAGAATTCCGACCAGAATACCGTTTTTGGTCACCGGCACCCCCGAAATACGATATTTCTGCATAAGTTCCAGGGCTTCATATATTTTCTGCTCCGGGCGGACCGTAACCGGATCGACAATCATGCCACTTTCGGACTTTTTCACCTGATCCACTTCCAGCGCCTGCTCTTCAGGCGACATGTTCTTGTGGATAGTGCCAATTCCCCCTTCGCGCGCCATGCAGATGGCAGTGCGCGATTCAGTGACCGTATCCATTGCCGCTGACATGATCGGAATGTTCAGTTTTATTTTTGGGGTCAGCTGGGTAGAGAGATCTACATCTCTGGGCATTACGTCTGACTGGGCCGGGATCAACAGGACATCATCAAACGTGAGGCCTTCACGTAGTTCGGAATCTAACATGGTGTTCTCCTTTTATGCATATGCTGGATTGAGCTGCGTGGGAAAGCTCAATCAGGAACCGAAAACCGCAGGCTTGACATATATGCTGACATGGTCTTCCTTGTTGTGTCTGCAGAATTTACCCAACTATTTCGAGTAGATTTCACTGTAGTGAAGTTGCTTTTCGTATAATTCGGTTAAAACTATTCCGGAATAAAGGAGGTAGATGGATCTAACCGCAACACCACTGCCGTCAGCAGCTCAATCGCGGCTTCGATATCATCGAGCGACAGCACCTCCACCGGGGAATGCATGTAGCGCAGCGGCACACTTAAAAGTGCAGCAGCTACCCCACCCCGGCTGAGCTGCATGGCGTTGGCGTCGGTTCCGGTAGCGCGCGCCTGGGCGCTGATCTGGATCGGAATCTGTTTTTCCCGCGCCGTAGCACAGATCAACTCAAACATCACCGGGTTGATATTAGCGCCGCGCGCGACAATCGGGCCTTTCCCTATAGCAAAATCACCCACCTCGGATTTATCCTGACCGGGGAAATCGCTGGCAAAGTCAACATCTACGGCAATGCCCGCGGTGGGGTTTACCCCATAGGTACTGGATATCGCACCGCGCAGGCCAAGTTCCTCCTGGACGGTAGTAACACTGTAGAGGTCGACCTTCTGCCCACCGCGTTTACACACCTCCTGCATAACCCTGGTGACGATAAAAGCGCCCATCTTGTCGTCAAAGGCTCGCGAGGTTGCGAGTTCACCCTGGAGGCGCTCCATTCCGTGAACAAACGTCACCGGATCCCCAATCGCAACCAGCTGTGCGGCATGTTCTGCATCTCTGGCGCCGATATCGATAAACTGGGCCTTGAACTTTATTACCGTATCACGCTCTTTGGGATCGATCTGATGGATGGGTTTTTTGCCTACAACCCCAAGAATGGGACCGTTAGCGCTATGCACATACACACGCTGACCGGGAACGATATGGGCATCAACTCCACCGATGGGGGCAAAAAACAAAAAACCCTTCTCATCGATATGGTGAAGCATAAATCCGATCTCATCGCAGTGCCCCGCCAGCATAACCCGGATGGGATTGTGGGGATCAGCAGCACCAGATGCGCTGCGTTTGCATGCAATTACATTCCCCATCACATCTGTTTCGACCGAATCGGCACAGGTTGCAAGCTCCCGCCGGATAACCCGCTGCAGGGGCTGTTCAAAACCTGACGGGCTTGGAGTGTTGGAAAATTCCTGCAATAACGAAAAATGTGCTGCACTCATAGGTTGCATAGTGTTTCAAACCTGCCTTCCTTATTGAATAGGGGTTCGTGGTATTTCAGGTATTCCGTGGCAGTGCCGTTACAGGTACTTTCGTAAGCAGACACCAGGTAAGCACTTGAGATGGACACTTACACTGGCTCTTTTTCACTGCGGTGCGGCGAGCTCACCAAGGTATGAATTGTTCATGTTGCGGGCAATACGCACCCGAACGGTGCGCCCGACAAGTTCTTCCGGGCCGTCAAAGTTGACAATCCGGTTCCATAAATTGCGCCCAAAAAGTTGCCCTGCCCCATGGCGACTCTTCCCCTCTACCAGAACCTCCTGCGTGGTCCCGACATCTGGCCCCCAGACGCGCGCACTGATCTGGCGTTGTTTGGCGAGTAACTCCTCAAACCAGCGTTGCTTTTCCTCTTTTGAAACAGGGTCATCAAGCTGCGCTGCCTTGGTTTCAGGTCTGGGAGAATACAAAAAGGTAAAGGTCTCGCCAAAACCTACCTCTTCGAGGACCGCAAGGGTTTCGAGAAAATCATCCCTGGTCTCACCCGGGAAACCGACAATGACGTCCGTGCTGACACGTATCTGCGGGCAACTACGCCGTAGCTGCTCAATTTTAGTCAGAAAATCTTCCCGTGTATAGCCCCGGTGCATAGCCTGCAACACCCGATTAGAGCCACTTTGCAAGGCCAGGTGCATTTGCGGGCATACTTTGGGCAGGGTGCGGAAACACTCGATCAGCGCAGGGCCAAAATCTTTAGGATGGGAAGAGAAAAAGCGGATGCGCTCCAGGCCATCGATTGCGTGAACGGCACGGAGCAGGTCGGGGAAGCTATCAGTGACGCTGGCGGCGGAGTTATCGGTGGCGGCGTTGCCCCGGCCGTAGGAATTGACATTCTGCCCCAGCAAGGTAATTTCACGCACCCCCTGCTGCACCAGGGTTTCTATCTCGGCAATAATCGCAGCGCTGCTACGACTTACCTCGCGCCCGCGCACATAAGGGACAATACAGTAGGTACAGTAATTATCACATCCCTGCATGATAGTGACGAACTTGTTCACCGCCGCAGCACCTGAACGCAGCGGGAAGGTGTCGAAGCGCGCCGCAGTATGGTTAAAGGTGGTCTCACAGCACTGCTGGCGTGACTCCTCCACCGTGCGCACCATCTGCGCGAACTGATGAACATTATGGGTGCCGAATACGATATCCAGGTAAGGAATCTTCTCCAGCAGGCGCTCTTGCTCCTGCTGGGCCACGCACCCCCCAACTGCAAGTATCAGGTTGGGGTTTTTATCTTTCAGAGGTTTAAAACCACCCAGATGCCCGTACACTTTGCGCTCGGCTTTTTCCCGCACTGAGCAGGTATTGAGAATGATCAGGTCCGCTTCTTCCGGGCCACTTATCTGCCGATACCCAAGATCGCCGAGCAGGGTAGCAATCCACTCCGAATCCACCACATTCATCTGGCACCCGAACGTTTCCAGATAAAACCTTTTACACGTCGTGTTTTTCATCTGAACTTGACTCATGAAGACTGCGCCAATCTGCTTAAAATACTCAGTAAATCCGTTAAATAGACCAAAAGGGCCTGGAAAAGTCAACGCATATTTTCACAACAGTGTTTTGGCGTTGTGCAGGGCAAAATCAACCTCAACGTCAGGGTTTAAAAATGGCATGACGTACCGGTAAAACTGCATTCAATCCGCCCCAGCATCAGCCCCAGCATCAATATGCCGGCGCAGAAGTTCAAACAGGTCTTCAGCATGTTCAACACAGCTCAAGGCCACCCTTCTGCTGCCAAACTCCAGATATATTTTACCGAGGCCACTGCGCCCGCATCCCCCTTGGGTACCCTTGCTCTTTTCATTGCCATTCTCGCCCGCTCCCTTTTTACTATCTTTCCCATACGGATCGAGACGCACGTAGGAAAGTTCAGCAAGATCAAAGCAGATGATGCGCCGCGGTATGCCACACTGGATCCTGAGATTTTCCGCGCTCAACACATAGAACACGTGCTCCCACTCCAGCCGGGCGCGCGCGACACGCCCTACACTGAGGCAGAAAGCCACCAGCAGTAGCACCAGCGGCAGCAGCACCAGCGGAATCATGGCCCACAACGCTTGCCCACTATCTGCGTAGATCACCCAGCCAGCCCACTGCCACACCCCGGCAAAGGCAAAAACAGCCAGCCAGAACAGGCTGCGCCCCCAATGTCTGAAGGTAAAACACCTGGGTGCCGGACGTCCTTGCCACACCAGGTGTTCCGTTCCGATATCGATTACACTCTGTTGCTGCACTACCTGTGACTGCCTGTTTTGCGCCGGTTGATCCAGCGTAAATCTGCCCAAAACACAAACCCTTTCAAAGCTAATCGCAATGCGCGCTACCACGTGCCACCCGCGCATATGGCATCACTTCGAGAATATTATAGCCATAGCGTTAACGTTCGTGTAATATGTCCTGTTTCTCAAACTTCAACCGAAAGCTCAACCCAAACTACAAGTTACATCTCCAATCACATACCTGATAAGACAGGCCAAAACCAGAGTAGGGAGAACATACGTACATGTCAGAACAGATCAGAAACATCGCCATAATAGCACACGTTGACCACGGTAAAACCACCCTTGTCGATGCTATGTTGCAACAATCGGGAGTGTTTCGTGCTAATCAGGAAATTACCGAACGCATCATGGACAGCGGCGACCTGGAACGGGAACGCGGCATCACCATTCTGGCAAAAAACCTTTCAATTAACCATGGTGGCATCAAAATAAACATTGTCGACACCCCAGGTCACGCCGACTTCGGCGGCGAAGTTGAGCGGGTATTGAAAATGGTTGACTCCGTCCTCCTGCTTGTCGATGCCTTCGACGGCCCCATGCCCCAGACCCGTTTTGTGTTGAAGAAGTCCCTCGACCTCGGGTTGCAGCCCATTGTGGTGATCAATAAAATCGACCGCCCCGGAGCGCGCCCGCAGGAAGTGGTAGACATGGTTTTTGATCTATTCTGCGAACTCGAAGCAGACGAAAACCAGCTCGACTTCCCTATTATCTTCGCCAGCGCGAAATTGGGCTTCGCTCTCAAGGAACTCGACGATCCCCATACAGACCTGGAGCCATTGTTCGACTGCATTAAAGAAAAAGTGCCCGCCCCCAACTGTGACCCGGATAAGCCGTTTCAGTTTCTAGTCACCAGCATCGACTATAACGATTATATAGGGCGCATCGCTACCGGCAAAATATTCAATGGCAGGGTGCGTGAAGGGCAAAACCTGGTGCGTATAGACAAAAACGGCAAAATAACCCAGGGAAAAATCACCAAACTCATCGGCTACCAGGGGGTACAACAGGTCAGTATCGAAGCTGCCGAAGCTGGTGACATTGTCACCATAGCCGGCTTTAACGACATCAGTATCAGCGAAACCCTGGCCACCCCGGATGCGCCAATTCCCCTGCCATATACAGACATCGACGAGCCAACCCTGGCGATGAACTTCATGGTTAACTCCTCCCCTTTTGCCGGACTCGAAGGCAAGTACATTACTTCGCGTAATATATCCGAGCGCCTGCAACGTGAACTGCGCACCAATGTGTCCCTGCGGGTGGAAGAAACCAGCAACACCGACACCTTCAAGGTCTCCGGACGTGGCGAGCTCCATTTGTCTATTCTTATTGAGAATATGCGCCGCGAAGGCTTTGAACTGGCGGTCTCCAAGCCGCAGGTGATCTACCGCGAAGAAAACGGCCAGAAGCTCGAACCTATGGAAAACCTCACCATCGACGTGCCGGAAGAGTACCAGGGGACGATTATAGAAAAGCTGGGGCAGCGCAAGGCGGAGATGCGGAGCATGAAACAGCTTGACGGGATCAACCGTATCGAATTTTCCATCCCGGCCCGTGGTCTTATCGGTTTCAGAACCGAGTTCATGACTGACACCCACGGCACCGGCACCATATCGCACTCATTTGATAGCTACGCTCCCTTCAAAGGTGAGATCGGCGGACGCAAAAACGGCGCCCTGATAGCTATGGAACCTGGGGAGACCGTCGCGTATGCCCTGTTCAGCCTGCAGGATCGCGGCATTCTATTTGTACACCCGGCTACAAAAGTATATGCTGGCATGATCGTAGGGCAACATGCCAAGGAAAGTGATCTGGTGGTCAACACCAGCAAAGGGAAGAAGCTCTCCAATGTGCGCGCATCCGGCACAGACGAGGCGATTCGTCTGACCCCGCCACGCATTCTCACCCTGGAGCAGGCGCTGGAATATATTGACGATGACGAACTGGTCGAAATAACTCCGAAATCTATCCGCCTGCGCAAAAAAGTACTGGATGCCAATCAGCGCAAGAAGGTAGAAAAAAAGAAATAGCCAGACGGGGGCCAGACGGGGCTATCCTCTTGAATCTCAATGAGGGCCAGAATGCCCAAGGTAGAGCCCAAGGGAGAAACTTAATGGAAGATGCACTCAGCAGCGCCGAACAGAACATATTACTGGGGATAGCGCGCCAGGCCATTGAAAATGAACTCACCAAGGGTGGAAACACGCTGCCGCCGCGCGAAGAACGGCGCCTGAATTACAAAAACGGCTGCTTTGTCACCCTTAAAAAACAGCAGGAACTGCGCGGCTGTATCGGTAACTTCCAGTCCAGCCTGCCCCTGTTCAAAGAGGTGGCGGAGATGGCCGTAGCCGCCGCGTTCAAAGATCCGCGCTTTTACCCCCTTGAAGCTGACGAACTCAAGGATATCAACATCGAAATCTCGGTGCTGAGTCCGTTACGGAAGATTGAATCTATTGACGAAATCGAAGTGGGCAAGCATGGATTATACCTGGAGAGGGATTTTTTCCGGGGGGTATTGCTGCCCCAGGTTGCGGTTGAGCATCATTGGAACAAAGAGACGTTCCTGCAGCAGACCTGTCTGAAAGCTGGACTACCCGCACAAGCCTGGCAGGATGGCGACACAGATATCTACATCTTCAGTGCGCAGATCTTCTCCGAGCCCAGCAACGCATAAAACTGGCGCGGGCTCAGCTTAGCTGAACCCGCGCCAGTTTCACCTCTCAAATTTTTACAATCCTGCCTGAACCTGAACAAGAGATCAATCACCCTTGGGCTACGGTTTTCTCACTCTTTTCAGCCTTAAGCGTTGTTGCTGCAGCTTGCTCCACCACCGGCAACGGAGTCTGAATGGAGTAGCCGCTGTCCTCCAAAATGACCTGAATGGCGCGGTTGCTGTGGGGCGCAAACAGAATGGGCGCGACCAGGTTCAGAGTCACGTTGTGGTTGGTGTCAACGGTTACCACCACCAGCGCGTGCCACTTATCCTCTGCCTCCATGCCGAGCACCTTGCGCTCATGCGCTTCCGGTTCTACCTTATAGGTGAGGAAGAAATTGGTCGGGTCGGTCAGCACCAGGGCAACCTGTGCATCCTCCACACTCTGAATCCAGAAGAGCGGCCCATCCTTTTCGTTGGGCATAACCACAAAATCACGTAGATCTTCAAACCCGATAAGACCTTGCGGAAAATGAAGCACGGCCTGCGGATCATACTCAATTTCACCAAAACGACTCTGGATAATGTTCATTTATTCTCCTCTGCCTTGCGGGATATGGTGCCACTGAGCAGTGACAGATCTTCAAGCGACCAGCCGGTGGAGCTTCTATTCTGCGCCATAATCTGGGCGTAGAGCTCCTGGCGATATATTTTTTTATCCCGGGGGGCATCGATACCAATGCGCACGGTTCCCCCTTTTATCTCCACCACGGTGAGCTTCACATCATCGCCTATGATGATCCCCTCCCCGACTTTACGCGTCAGTACCAGCATGGTTTCCCTTCACTGCACACTCAAGCAGGCCTACATGTAATCAAGAATCGAAAGTCTGGATACCTGCCCCGTGACCTTAAGGGCACCCTCAAACGCAGTCTCCGTCTTGGTGATTTCGGTTAAAACTTCAATAATATCCGCATCCTCATAGCGCCCGAGGATCTGCTTTAGATCGATGCGCACCCCCTCCAGATGGTATTTGGCATTCTCCAGGCGCGCCGCATTGTTGCCCATCAGGCCGCGGTTGCTGCGCACCTGATCCGCCCCTTTTTCCAGGTCGGTGAGCATGGCCTGCAGATCGGGTACTGTGTGTAGCTGCAACGGAGAGCCATCCGCATTCAGGAGGGAAACCGTGGCGGGCGAACCACCACTGTCGGTATATGCAAGAATCGGTGTTCCGGCATTATTGAAAGCCGGTATATCGCCGTTAGCATACAGATACATAGGAGCAGTTGACGTGGATATGTCAGTCCCATCTGTAGCATTGACCGGAATTGAATACTTCTGGCTGTACTCCGCGATAGTCATGCGATCGCCATTGACCTTCAGCACCGGTTGCAGGCTAATAGGCTTTCCTGCATGGGTTAGGGGCACTGGATCACCAGCATTGAGCAACACAGGCGTATAGTCACCAGCGGCAGAATCTGCATAGCCGATGGTCGAAGTTGGCAGTACATCATTGCCATTATAAACTTGGCCCGCTTCACCACGGATGGAGCGTTCCAGATCGGTGAGCATGCTGAAAAGGTCGTGACCGGTGGTTTGCATAACCCCGTCGCCGTCAAGATCGGTCTGCCCCAGAAACAACTCGTTGCCCGGCATATTGGTCTGAACATATTCACCCGGGGATGCTTCAAGGCGTTTGATGTTGCTGTCGCCAGCGTAGGTCATTACATCACCATCCGGAACAAACGGGCGGGTATCTTCCTCATACCCGGCAAAAATATACTGCCCGCCAACCTGGGCGTTGGCGACACCGAGCATCTCGGTCTTGATCTGCTTTACTTGGTCGGCCAGGGTGTGTAAATCCTGCTCACTTAACGAACCGTTGCTGGCATATAAAGCGACCTCTTTGGCACGCACCATCAGGTTTTCCGCCTCATCCAGGTATGAATCCTGATTACTCAGGCGATCTCCGGCCGTAGCCAGGGAGGTAATAAATCTATCCGTTGCCCTGATCTGGCTGCGCGCGGAAAGCACCGGGCGGATAGCGGCCGGATCATCCGAGGGTTTGATGAGCTTTTTCCCCGTGGCGGCCTGATTACGCAGATCTTCCAACCTGCTGGAGAGGCGGCTCATTTCACTGTTGAGGCTGCGATAGGTGGTAGACAATGTTGACTTCATAGCCTTTTACCTCTTAATGGAGATGATGGTTCCCATCATCTCATCCACTACAGAAAGTAGTTTGGCGGAGGCCTCAAACCCGCGTTGATATTTTACCAACGCGATCATCTCCTCTTCGAGGGAGACCCCAGAAGCACCATCGCGCATATTCTGCAACTGGGTCAGGGCATTGTCCGCTCCAGCGCGCTCCAGACGATTCTGGCTCGCCTCAATCCCCACCCGCGCGGTCATCTTGCCATAGAAGCCGACAAAGGTATCTTCCCCGTTCACCGCCTTCTTGTCCTTCAGGGCGGTAATCTCCAACGCCTTGGTGTTATCTCCAGGGGCGCTGCTGCTTCCGGCCGCTACCTTACTCGGCTCCTTCAACCCCATCGCAATAAGATCTGCCATATTGGGCATGGAGAATTTGGGGGCTGCGTAGCTGTCTTGAATATCTGCCATATCCATGCTGATACTGGAAGCACTGTTTTTGGCGCTATTGAACGCAGGCAAAATATCCAGCACAAAACTGCCATCATCGAGCTCACGGGTGGAAGCGCTACTGATTTCCGGAATACCTGCACCGTTAATAGCAGTTGCAACCTGATTTAAACTGAATGGCTCGGTTGCAGGTGTAAGCTCAGCTGACAGGTCGAGAGGATGCTCTATTCCATCTACCGTAATGTTGATTACACCATCACTAAAACCGAGGAACTCATCAGATGGGTAGGCCTGCGACTGATGTCGCCCCGGATTCTGAAAAAATGGGGTACCCGTCGAACCGTCAAGGCCGGTGCCCTGTTCGTGGATGCGGTTCACTTCCTGCGCCATCTGATATGCGGTGTAATCCAGGTCCTGCTTCAGGGTCGGGATCAGCTCATCGCGCACTTCCAGCAGGCCGGAAAATTTCCCGCCGAGGTTTTTTCCCTTCACTTCAAAAGACGCCCCCCCGATATTGAGCTGCAGGCCTAAGTCGGCCCCTTTTTCCACCGCCTCAAGCTGAAGGGCGGTGCCGCTCTGGATCAGGGGTAACCCGCCGGGCAACTGCACATTAACCGCGCCGCCCTTCTCTTCAAACGACTGCACCCCTAAGGTGTAGGTCAATTCCTGCAGCAGCACATCGCGGGTATCGCGGAAACCGTTGGCCGATTGCCCCGTACCGGTCTCAATGCTCTCGATCCGGTTGTTGAGGTCGGCGATCTGTCTGAGCTTCAGGTTGATAGCATCAACCTCGGACTTGATGGTAGAGTTGATATTGGTATGAACCGAGTCCAGATCGCGCGCAATGGTATTGAACTCTGCCGCGAGGATTTCGCCGCGCTGCAGCACCATGTCGCGTTCAACCTGCCCACTGGGGTTGGCCGAGAGTTCCTGCCAGGAGTCGAAAAAACGATCTATTTCGGTGGCGAGGTTTTCATCGCCGATGCTGAAAACCCGCTCCAGCTCAGCCAGAGGAGTCTGCTTGGCATCTTCGGAACCGAGGAGGCGATTCTTATCCAGCAGCTGCTCGTTGATAAACACATCGTATTCACGCGCAATCCCCGAGACCTTTACCCCCTGGCCCACAAAAAAATTGCCGAAGTTCAGGGAGGGATAGTCACTGAGAATAGGCTTCTGGCGCGAATACCCCGGGGTATTCACGTTGGCGATATTGTTGCCGGTAATCTCCAGCCCTTTTTGATTGGTAAACATGCTGGTTTTCCCAGCATTGAGTGCTGCAGCTAAACTCATCAGATCCTCCCGGACAACAGCCGTCCACCAGAAGTTCCACTCACTGCCGTGCCGCTGGTATTGTAAGAATCAGGGGCAGATTTGCGTCCGAAAAACGCCATGGACTCGCGGATACAGTTCAGTGCCGACCACAACAGATAGGCGTTACAGCGGTTTTCAAAGCGGATCTTCCCCGCCAGCTCTTGTTGCGCCGCAGTTAAAGGGACGGCATCGAAATCCTGCAGTTGGTGCAGCAGCGTTTCTTTTTCTTTGACAACATCTTCCAGCTCATCCAGGCGCAGATCCCGGGCGCATTCGCGCTCGCGCACTACCAGAGCATAGAGCTCACTCAGGTGGCTACTCAGGTCTGATTTCATACGTTACGCTCCTGGGCTAAAAACCGCACCAGGCTTCCAGCCACTTTTTGCAGATCCGGCTGGTATGAACCCTCCGCGATCTGCTGCTTCAGCTCTGCAACTCTGGCGCTGCGCTGCACATCCGTGCTGCTTGCCACCCCTTCTGCTGCCGTCACGTTTTCCATAGCCGGCGCACGCAACCCTTCGATAGAGCCTGTGGCTGGCGGCGCGATAACCCCACCAGACTTGGTGGCCTGCTGCAGCACAGAGGAGAAGCTCACTTTATCCTCCTCCTGCCGGTTTGGTGCAGCAGCGGCGCCCTTCTGGGTGCGTTTTACCTGGTTTGGCTGCAGCAGCCCCTTATCACCTTGAATTTTCATATCCATAATGTCACCTTATGAGTCATCTTGTTATGTAATGCATTTACCCTTGTTGTAGAAGTTTATGCGGTTGTTGTCCATCCATACTGGCCTTCTCATCGACAGTGGCGGGCAAAATATTTAGCTAAAAAAGTCAATTCACATTTTTCCCAGACACTTCTACCCAGCATATACTCTCTCGTAGACCAAATATGCTTCAGCTTATGCACAGATCGGCTCCCATCAGCGAGAGGCAGCTGTATCAGTTAGTGCCATCTGCCTATATATCTGCTCTCCCACTCCAAGACTCTGTCGATGGGCAAGTTCCTGCGCAATGCGGCCATCGAGCAAGTCCTGATAGATCTGCTGCGCGTTGCTGCTCTCGATGACTCCGTCCGAAGGCTCATCGGAACGCATGGATTTGAACATCTGCTGCAGCATGATAGCTTCAAATTCTGCACAGGTGCTGCGCATCGCCGCATCGTCCGGGGCCTTGGCGGAAGAGTTGAATGTTTCGCTCTGGTTCATATACATACGCGGATCAACATGCAGATTCATTTCGGCCCCTACCCTTTTTATTCTATAGCTGCTTTTCTCTGTGGCTACTTACAGCGAAACCATTTCAACTCTGTGCTGCTGTTCTTGTTATTACACATATCGACATCCATCGCTTCGATCTTTACCTCCTATGCTGGCTTTATTATCGCATAATCGCGTCAATGCAGCTTTTGGGAGTCTTTGACAGAATATGAAGTGGAAAATAAAAAGGCACGTTATGCCAAGTTTCACCCAAGAAATGGGGAATCTCTGACGCAAAATGCCGTTTCTATTAAGCATATGGATTTAAGGAGTTACACCGCGCACTTCCATTCAGGCGCTGTTAAATGATAACCAGCTCTGCGTGCAGCGCTCCAGCCGCTTTGATAGCCTGAAAAATGGCGATAAGATCGCGTGGAGTAGCACCAATGGCATTTAACGCGCGCGCAACATCACCGATACTCACCCCCATGGGCATCACGACCAGATTGCCTTTTTCTTCGGACACTTCAATCTGGGTCTGCGGCGCCGCGACCGTTACCCCTTCAGAAAAGGGGCCCGGCTGCGATACCTGCATCCCCTCACTTATAACAAGGTTAAGGTTGGCATGCGACACCGCCACGGTAGAAAGGCGCACGTTTTCCCCCATAACCACGGTACCACTGCGCTCACTGACCACAATCCGCGCGCCGGTATCGGGGCGGACTTCCAGATGCTCAACTGCGGCAATAAATTCGACCAGAGGCATCTTTTCCGCTGTCGGTGCCTGCACATTCAGGCTGCTGCTATCCACCGGCGCGGCCAGCATCTCCCCAAAATAGTCGTTGATGGCCTGCGCCATGCGGGTGACCGTGGTAAAGTCCGCGTCGCGTAGTTGATAGCGCAACATCCGGTTTTCCGGCAAATTAAAGGTTATTTCGCGCTCTATGCTGGCTCCGCCCGGGATGCGCCCAACGGTGGGATGGTTTTTCTGCACCTTAGCAGCTTTGCCGCCGAATGAAATTGCCCCCACCGCCAGCGGGCCTTGGGCGACGGCGTACACCTGTCCGTCAGGCCCTTTCAGTGGAGTCATGAGTAATGTTCCACCCACCAGGCTGTCGGCATCACCTATGGAGGAGGCGAGGACGTCGATAGAAGCGCCGGCCTTCGCAAAAGGGGGCAGCTCCGCCGTGACCATAACCGCTGCCACGTTATCGATCTTCACATCTTTCCGGTTCATTCGCAAGCCGAGGCGCTCCATCATATTGACCAGCGACTGCACCGTAAATTCGGTCTTGTTGCTGTCGCCGGTGCCATCCAGCCCCACCACAAGGCCGTAGCCAACCAGTTGGTTGGTCCGCACCCCGGAGATATCCGCCAGATCTTTGATGCGGCTGGCGGAGGCGGCGTGCGGGGTCAAGCCTGAAAGTAGCACCAACATCAGCGTTAACGCGCTCAGCGGCGACGCCAACGGTGCAGATACGGCCTTCATCCCTCCATACAATATGCGCAACATGGGTAATTCTCCCTAAAAGGGGCTGATGACATCGTACAAACGTATAAACCAGCCAGGGCGTTGCTTATCATCTATCACGCCCTTGCCGGAATACATGATATTGGCATCCAGGATATAGCGCGAGTCTATCTCGTTATCCGGGGTTATATCCTGTTGGCGGATAATGCCGCTGAGGTTTATAAGTTGTTTTTCATGGTTAACCATCACGCTCTTACTCCCAGAGATCCGCATATTGCCGTTGGGCAGCACATCTATCACCTGGGTGGTGATGGTAGCGGTCAGGTCTTCCTCCCGTGTGGTGGTACCGCTGCCCTTAAAATCGTTCTTATATCCCGCACTTATCAGGTTGGCTGGGTCAATACTGCTGTTGAGATTCGCCAGATTGGTCTCCAGCCCGAACAGACTGGTTATGTCGGCACTGGCTGAAGTGCTGCGCCCGGTGCTGGTGGTCGCCTCTTTACTCGCACTGGCCTGTTCACGAATAATTACCGTGACAATATCCCCCACGGAGGTGGCACGATTATCCACAAACAGGCTGCCGCGCCCGGTAGTCCAGAGGGAGCCCGGAGTTTGCGGCTGCGGGGCAACAATTTCAGGCTTTTCCTGGGTAATCTTTCTAATCTCTTCTTCGGCGTTCTGACTTCTGGTCGCACAGCCGCTGAGCAAAAGCAGCGCCACAGTGCACACGCACACCAGCCGATTCAGGTATTTCATATTAAAACCTCACCTTGACTGTGTTTCTGTCCACCACCTCGGCCCTGATCTCCTGCAGAGATGAGCTGTTCAGGACCCGGATGGTCTGCCCCAGGCGTCCATCCTCACGCGCCGTGCCCGTAGCCTCAAGGCGCATGGTGCCACGTTCAGCGAGAATCCGTACGAAAGCACCGCGCTCGACCACAACAGGGACCTGCAGGAAGCGCCTGTCGATGGGGTCGCCAGCGCGCACGCTGCGGTTGAGCTCCATCCCCACAACCTCTGCGCACGTGAATATCGGCTCGGAGGTATCGCTGATTTCAACCACTACACACTCGACATCTTCAGGCTGGATTCTGTTGCCACGCCGAATCCGGGTGGTGGCAACGACAATCTCCGCCTTTGCTTCCATCTTGCCGCGCACCGTCAGACTGTTTACCACCCGTCCATCAATACGATAGATCAGGGTGAGGCTTCTGCTGCTGAACAGATTATCTGCCGCGGGGCTCACTTCCACCTCCAGCTTCCCGCACGGAACCACAAAGGGCTCCGGTTGCTGGTAGGGTGCAAAACTGATATCCACTCCGGGGAGCCGTTGCTGGCGCTGGGCTATAAAATCAGCAATAGTTGCATTAATAGCGGCAGTGGTCACCTGGTGACCGGGCCGTTCGATCCTTACCACCTCTGCTCCGCTCCAGGTGATGCTATTCTGTGCAACCCCGGCGCGCTGCAGTGCCCGGGCGATAAAGCTCCGGTTCAGCTCACGCACTTCACCGGCTGAGGGTGAGCGCCCGAGGCGCAACTGCAGCAACTGCTCCGCTGCAGGCGACAAGCGCGCCGCATCACGCAGCAAAATCTCATCCTCTTCGACGCTGGCGTACGCCAAAACTTCAACCTTGAGCGCCAGGGCCTCACCGGCACACAACAGCAGGAGCAACACTATCGGGCACCAGAGCAGCAGCAGGGCTGGGCGGGGGGAAAACCGGGGCAGATTCATCATGCCTATATCAAGTTATTGGTCATCTGCAGCATTTCGTCAGAAGTTTTTACCGTTTTTGAGTTTA
The DNA here is from genome assembly GCA_964444945.1 of uncultured Desulfuromonas sp. GTDB lineage: Bacteria > Desulfobacterota > Desulfuromonadia > Desulfuromonadales > Desulfuromonadaceae > JAIVHC01. Next base: position 1,608 of record CAYUJC010000028.1, on the reverse strand, counting down.
CTTCGTAAGCCCGCTGCCCGGCTATCATGTTGACCATCTCCTCCATTATGCTGACGTTGGAACCTTCAAGAAACCCCTGCGCCAGGGAGCCAAAGCCATCTTCTGAGGGAATTCCGATAATCGGCGCGCCGGAAGAATCGGTCTCATAGTATAGATTCCGCCCCAAGCTGCGCAGGCCCGCTTCGTTGCTGAACAAGGCCAGTTCGATAACCCCAATTTCGTTCGGGGTGGATTCCCCGTCGAGGAACACATCGACGCTACCATCCTGCCCGATGGAAATGCTGGTGGTATTCTCCGGTATAACAATCTGGGGCTCGAGTAAATATCCTTCTGACGTTGTCAAACGCCCATCTCCATCTTTCTTCAGGGTACCAGCGCGGGTATACGCGGTGGTGCCGTCCGGCATGTCAATCTGAAAAAAACCGCGCCCCTCAATGGCTATATCAAGCTCATTATCGGTCTTCATCAGATCGCCGACGCTGAACACCTTCTGCACTGCGGCGGTGCGCGACCCCAATCCGATCTGAATTCCGGTAGGAGATACCGTGTCGGTCGAGGTTGCGCTACCCGGAGTTTTGCTGACCTGATAGAGAAGCTCCTGGAAATCGGCGCGGCTTCTTTTAAAACCGCTGGTATTGACATTGGCCAGGTTGTTGGCAATAACATCAATATTGGTCTGCTGGGTATCCATACCGGTAGCACCGGTCCACAATGATCTGATCATAAAATTAACCTTTCAACGGACTTTGCATAATTAGAGTGTCCCTATTTCGCCGCGCTTCGCATTTAAATCATAGTAGTTCTTCATAACTTTATTGTATGACTCGAACGAACGCATGTTGCTGATCATCAGCGCGGTCTCCTGCATCAAGTTTACGTTGGAGCGCTCCAGGCTACCCTGCACGATTTGGCTGTCTGGTGCCGGGGCAACTGCGGCAGCATCACCGTTAAAAACAAAACGCCCCGCGCTGGCATGTCTAAGATCTTCAAGGGGCAGGTCAAATACCGCAATCTGCCCTATTTCCCCCTCTTCCGTCAGGATACGCCCCTCTTCATCGACTTGGAAGGGGCCAACGGGGAGGATCAGGGGTTGATTGTCCACCGACATAACCGCGTTGCCCTCATTATCCACCAGTGCACCCTCTGCGGTGCGGCTGAAGGTGCCGGTGCGGGTGTAAAACATCTCTTCACCACGCTGAACCCGGAAAAAACCTGTCCCGGCAATGGCAAAATCCAGTTCGCGCCCGGTTTCGGCCAATACCCCCTGCTCAAAGTCTATGCGGGAGGCACCAATGGTGGAGAAGTTATTCCCCCGGCTCCTTGTGCTCTGCGCTGCATCGCTGAGTACTGACGCAAAACTCATGCGCTGCTTTTTAAAACCGGTGGAATTAATATTGCTGAGGTTGTTGCTTACAACCTCTGTAGCATTCATCCGCGCCACTGCGCCACTTAGCGCTGAATAGATCCCTGAACTCATAGCGGTAACTCCGTGGTCACATCAAAGACACTTTGCCTGAGACAAGCTGCATTTACCTGCCCCATATTTCGGCATCATCAGTGAATTACTTTAGGCAGATTACTTAAGAGGATGGAACAACTTAGTAGACT
>CAYUJC010000027.1:30219-31386 GCA_964444945.1 uncultured Desulfuromonas sp. | reverse complement strand
ATATGGATGGCACTGTCGATGCCAGCCTCCTGAACACCTCGGTGCAGGGGATACTGGCCGGCGGGTTCGGGAAATTGATAAGCTATACAGATACAAGCGGTAACACCGTCAGCATCCCCGCCTTTTCTGCCCTGTTGAGGTTGTCTAAGGTAGACAGCGATGTCAACATTCTCTCCGCGCCACGGCTGCTCACCTCCGATAACGAGGAAGCTGAAATCATAGTGGGGAGCAACGTCCCCATTATCACTTCAACCCTCACCGATACGGGCAGTACTGGTCTGGCCCAGAGTTCCACGGTAGAGCGAAAGGATGTCGCCCTGATCCTGCGCATAACCCCGCAGATAATCGACGGGGATCAGCTGCGCATGAAGATCTACCAGGAGACCACCGCTATCGACAACACCAACACCGTTGGCGATGTCGACGAGGTGGGGCCGACGTTCACGACCCGCAAGTTGACAAGTACGGTGCTGGCGCGCAATGGGCAGAATATTGTTCTGGGTGGTCTTATCTCAACCGACAAGCAGCGCATCATAACCAAGGTCCCTCTCCTGGGGGATATTCCGCTGCTCGGATATCTGTTCAGAACCTCTTATGTTGAAGACAAGAAGACCAACCTGCTTATTTTTATAACCCCCACCATCATCGAATCTGCGCAGGTATTGGATGATATCACCAAAGATGAACAATTTGAGTTTGATAAGTTGCGTGTTGAGTTGGGGCATGGGGCTGACGTCACGGAGCGGAAGTAGGCATGGAAAACACACAACTGCTGGGACAGATCCTCCTGCGTGAGGGGAGTATCAGCCAGGAAGATCTCGACACGGCCCTGCATAAGCAGACAGATGAGCACCAACCCCTCGGGCAGATTCTCCTGCGTCAGCGCAGCCTGAGTGCAGCACAGCTGTGCACCGCGCTGGCGCTCCAGTCTGGTATCCCCTGTGCTGATACATTGCCCGAAGTGGTGACTGAAGGGGCGCTGCTGGAGTTGCTCCCACTTACCTACGCCAGGGAACACGCCATCATGCCGCTACGCTGGGATGACGCTGTCTTGCAGGTGGTAACCGATGACCCGTTCAGCCTTACGGCGGTAAATGACTTAGAAGCGCTGGTGGATGCACACGTGCAACTGTACCTGGCCCCGCGCGATAGCGTAATTGGGCTGAT